>JANJTY010000606.1 GCA_024710865.1 Lysobacteraceae bacterium
AGGAACCGCGCATCGTTCTCGAAGAAGGCGCGCAGGTCGTTGACGCCATAGCGCAGCATGGCGAAGCGCTCGATGCCGATGCCGAAGGCGAAGCCGGTGTAGCGCTCGGGGTCGATGCCGCCGGCGCGCAGCACGTTCGGATGCACCATGCCCGCGCCTAGCACCTCCAGCCAGCGCTGGCTGCCGTCGGGCTGCTCCCAGCCGATGTCGACCTCGGCCGACGGCTCGGTGAAGGGGAAGTAGCTGGGGCGGAAACGCATCGCGAAGTCGCGCTCGAAGAAGGCGTCGACGAACTGCTTCAGGGTGCCCTTGAGGTCGGCGAAGCTGGAGGTCTCGTCCACCAGCAGGCCTTCCATCTGGTGGAACATGGGCGAATGGGTCTGGTCCGAATCGCTGCGGTAGACCTTGCCGATCGCGATCATGCGCAGGGGCGGCTTGTGCCCGAGCATGTAGCGGATCTGCACCGGCGAGGTATGGGTGCGCAGCAGGCGCCCGTCCGGGAAGTAGAAGGTGTCGTGCATGGCCCGCGCCGGGTGGTGCGGCGGGAAGTTCAGGGCCTCGAAGTTGTGCCAGTCGTCCTCGATCTCCGGGCCTTCGGCCAGCTCGTAGCCCATGCGCGCGAAGATCTCGGCGATGCGCTCGATCGTGCGGGTGACCGGGTGCAGGTTGCCGCGCGCCGGCGCACGGCCAGGCAGGCTGACGTCGATCCGCTCGGAGGCCAGGCGGGCATCCAGCGCGGCATTCTCCAGCGCGTCCTTGCGCGCCGCGATGGCCTCGGTGAGGGCCTGCTTGGCGCGATTGACCAGCTCGCCCTGCGCCTTGCGCGCCTCGGGCTCGAGCTTGCCGAGCGCCTTGAGCTGCTCGGTGATGGCGCCGGACTTGCCCAGCAGACGGACGCGCAGTTCATCCAGCGCGGGCAGGGTGGCGGCGGCGGCGATGCCGTCCAGCGCCTCCCGGGTGAGGGTTTCGAGGTCGCTCATGCGATGTCCTTCGGAGCGCGCTGCGCCGGGCGAGGCCGCCGCATCCGCGATTTCCAGGGTCCCAAAACGGACGTGGGGAAGGACTTTCGCCCTTCCCCACGCAGCGTGCTTTGCAGTGTAACCGGCACGCGGCCGGTCCGATGCGACGTACGCGTTACGCGGCGAGCGCGCCCTTGGCCTTCTCGGCGAGCTGGCCGAAGGCGGCCAGGTCGTGCACCGCGATGTCGGCCAGGACCTTGCGGTCCAGCACGATCTCGGCCTTCTTCAGGCCGTTCATGAAGCGGCTGTAGGACAGGCCGTGCATGCGGGCCGCGGCGTTGATGCGCACGATCCACAGGGCGCGGAACTGGCGCTTGCGCTGCTTGCGGCCGATGTAGGCGTACTGCTGGGCCTTGGTGACGGCCTGCTTGGCGACGCGGAAAACCTTGCGGCGGGCGTTGTAGTAGCCCTTGGCGAGGTTCAGGATCTTCTTGTGACGACGGCGGGCGGTTACACCGCGCTTGACGCGAGCCATGGGTCAGTCCTCCTCAGAGATACGGCAGCATGCGGTCGAGACGGCCAGCGTCTTCCGCGCGCACGTGGTTCGCACCGCGCAGCTTGCGCTTACGCTCGGTGGACTTCTTGGTGAGGATGTGGCTCTTGAAGGCGTGGCCGCACTTGTACTTGCCGGAAGCGGTCTTCCGGAAGCGCTTGGCCGCCGCCCGGTTGGTCTTGATCTTGGGCATGACGATGTCCTTGGACGGTTCGATGACTGGCACGGGCGGCGGCGTCTGCCGCGCTTTCCTTCCTGCCCTTGCCGGCGTTTAGGCCGCGACCGATTCCTGGCGGAATGCGGCCCGGCGGGTCCGGTTCCCGCCACGCGCGAGGCGCAGCGAGCCGGGAAGTATCGCAGCTGGAGAGGCGTCGCGCAATCCGGCGGCGCTCACGCGCGCGCCGGCACCGGCTCCAGGGCCGGCGCCGTCGGCGCCGGATCGGCCAGGCGCGCCTGCTCTCGCACCACCCGCCAGGCGCCGTAGGAAAACGCGGCGGCAACGCCGATGCCCAGCGCGAACACCACGTGCGAGCCGAAGGCCGCAAGCGGCTTGTGCAGCCAGACGAAGGTGAGGTCGCCGCCGCGGTAGACCACGGTGTCGATCGCGGCCTTGGCCTTGTAGCGCGATTCGCGGTCGACCCGGGTGTAGATGGTCTCCCGCCCCGGCTTTCCGAGCGAGAACTCGCCGGCCCGGGTGGCGATCTGGACCAGCGCGATCAGGGCCGGCAGCGGCGCCGCCGCGAGCACGCAGTAGCCGAGCAGGATGGCGCCGGCCGGCACCAGCAGCAGCGGCGCCACGCCGAAGCGCACCAGCAGGAAGCGGGTCAGGAAGACCTGGATCAGCAGGGTGGTTGCATTGATCCAGAAATCGATCGCGGCGTAGTAGCCGGTGCGCGCCTCGGCGCTGTCGAAGTAGGTGCGGGCGATGCGGGCCTGTTCGTTGTAGAGCAGGGTGCCGACGCCGACGCCGAAGAACATCAGGATCGCCAGGGCGCGCAGCAGCGGGTCGGAGGCGATGCGCTTCAGGCCCGCGAGGATCTCGCCGCCCATGGCCTCGTCGCCACCGCGCTGGCCGGTCGCCAGCTCGCGCCGACGCGCCCAGGGCGCCAGGCGCACGATGCACCAGAGGCAAAGGCCGAGGAGCGCGGCAGAGACCAGCATCAGATTGGCCACGCCGACATCTTCCACCACTGCGCGGGTCAGGGCCGGGCCGAGGAAGCCGCCCACGGTCCCGCCCGCCGCGATGTAGCCATAGACGCGCTTGGACTGTTCGTTGCTGAAGACATCCGCCATGTAGCTCCAGAACACCGACACGGCGAACAGGTTGAAGACCGCGACCCAGATGAAGAACAGCGCGCCACGGCCGGGCAGGCCGGAATCGAAGGCGAAATAGAAGCCGAACAGGCAGGCGATGAAGAAGCCATAGACCACGGGCAGGAACACGCGGCGCGGGTAGCGGCTGACCAGCGCCCCGTAGACCGGCTGCGCCAGCAGCATGCCGAGGAAGGTGCCGGTGAACAGGATCTGCAGGGTCAGATCACCCAGTTCGATCCCGTGTCCGCGCGCCCACTCCACCAGCGCGGCGGGAAACACCGCCAGCACGTCGGTCGACGCGCCCAGCGCATCGCGCACCGGGCGCAGCACGTAGTACCCGCTGAGCAGGGCAAAGAAATACAGGAAGGACCACAGCAGCGGCGGCGACTCGCGCAGCTCGGCGCGCAGGCGCGCGGCGAAAGTGGTCGGGCTGAAGGGATCGGGCATCGGCGAGCCGGAGGACGCGTCGGGCGCCATGGTCGCCGAAATAGCCCGGGCGCCGCTACCGTCCTGGCGGCGGCGACCGGGTGGGGGAAATCGGATCAGGCCGCGGGCAGCCGCGGCGGGGCGTTCGATCCCGACTGCGAAGCCTTGGCAACCAGCCACACCAGGCCGATCAGGGCCAGGACCGGAATCGCCAGCGGCACCAGTACCGCGAGCAGCGCGCCGAGCACGGCCAACGCCGCCACCAGCAGGGCCAGCACCGTGGCGCCCAGCGCCACCGGCACCGCCAGCAGCGCGGCCAACAGACCGACGACGACCGAGACCACCGCGCCGATCAGGGCTCCGACGATCCCGACGCTGGCGCCGAACATGCCGATGCCGAGTTCGAACGGCCAGAGCGGGCCGAGGCAGAGCAGGATCATCACCGCGGCCACGATGGCGAGCGCGACGGGGGTCTTCTGCATCTTCGGATCCTCCATCCGGGCGGGCACGGCGCCACGCCACGTGGGAACACTGCGCCGGCAGCAACGCCGGCGCACATGGCGGAAGTCACCCGCGGCGCCGGGACCAGGCCGCCGCTTCAGCCGTGGTTCACTGCGCCGGCTTGGCTTCGAGGTTGATGCGGATGCCGATCTCGTCGCTCACCGCGGGCACGGCATAGGTCATGCCGAAATCCGAGCGCTTGAGCGTGCCGGTGGCGGTGAAGCCGGCGTAGGGCTTGCCGCTCATCGGGTGGGCGCCGATCTTGTTGATCTTCACGTCCAGGCTGACCGGCTTGCTGATGCCGCGCAGGGTGAGATCGCCCTGCACCGTGAGGCGGCCTTCACCAGCGGCCTCGACGCGGGTGCTGACGAAGCGCATCTCGGCGTGGTTGGCGACATCGAAGAAGTCCGGGTTGCGCAGGTGCTCGTCGAGCTGGTCGAAGTTCATGTCGACGCTGGCGGTCTTGATGCTGGCGGTGACGCTGGATCGGCTCAGGTCCTCCTGGTCGAGCATCAGCTCGCCGTCGAACTCGCGGAACTGGCCAGTCAGTTCGGTGAAGCCGAGATGGCCGACGGTGAACAGCACCTGGGTGTGGGCGCGGTCGAAGCTCCAGCGTTCGGCGGCCTCGGCAGTGACGAAGGGAGCCGCGGCAAGGACGGCGGCGAGCAGCAGGCGTTTCATGCGATGCCTCCGGAGGGGATGTGACGGTCGAGTGTAGCGAGCCGGACGTCGGGATCGGCGTGAAGACGGAGGAACCGCCGGTTCGGCGCGTGCGAACGCGGCTCGCCAGCCGCGTCGCCTGGGCATAGGCTTGCGCGCATGACGCCCCGCACGGAATCCGCACCCGCCGCCCCGGTCTGGGCCATCAGCGATGGCGCCGCCGGCAATGTCCGCCAGGTCGAGGCCCTGGCCGACGCCACCGGCTTGCCGTTCGCGAGCCTGCGCATCGCGCCGCGCGCGCCCTGGCGCTGGCTGGCGCCACGCGGACTGACCGGCGCGCGCAACGCCTTCGGGGCCGAGTGGGCGACGCGCCTGGCGGGACCGCTGCCGCGGCTGGCGATCGGCTGCGGTCGGCAGGCCGCCTTGATGACGCGATTGCTGCGCCACCTTTCACGCGGGCGCTGCCGCAGCGTGCAGATCCTCGCTCCGCGGATTGACCCGGCACACTGGGATCTGGTCATCGCCCCGCGCCACGACGGCGTGGTCGGCGCCAACGTGATCCAGACCCGCGGCAGCCTGCATCCGGTGGACGATGCGTGGCTCGCGGCTGCGCGCCGGCGCGTCCCGAGCCTGGGCGAGGCGCGAAGGCCGCGGATCGCCCTGCTGCTGGGTGGCCCGGTGCGAGGCCTGCCGCTCGATGCGGGCTGGTGGGAGGCGGTCGCGACCGCGGTCGAACGCTGGCTCGCCAGCGACGGCGGCAGCCTGATGCTGCTGGGTTCGCGCCGCACGCCGCCGGCGCTGGCCGATCTGGCGCGGTCGCGGTTCACGCGACGCACGGCCTGCTGCTGGTTCGGACCCGAGGACGGCGAGAACCCCTATCCCGGCGTGCTGGCCTGGGCCGACCGCGTGCTGGTCTCGCCCGACTCGGTCAACATGCTGAGCGAGGCCTGCGCGCTGGGTGTGCCGGTGCTGACGCATGCGCCCTCGGTGCCCGCCGGGCGGCTCGGAATCTTCCTGCGCGGACTGCTCGACGAGGACCGGGTGAGGCCGCTTGTGCGCGCGGGCGATCCGTGGACCGCACCGCCGCTGCGCGAGCTGCCTGCCGTCGCGGCGGAGGTGCGCCGGCGCCTGGGCCTGTGATGCTCCGGCCCAGCGCACGCTCCCTCAGCCGAAATCCAGCCCCTGCCCACGGCAGGCCGCGTGCACCGCCGCACGCGCGGCCTCGATCCCCGCATCGGCTTCGACCAGGCGCGGGCGCGCGTCCAGGCTGCAGTCGAGCGCACGCTGCAGCAGCGCTGCGTGGGCTGCGCGCAAGGTTCCGACCACGTGCGACGGCAGCGAACCCGCGGCGGCCAGGCCTTCGAGCAGGTCCTGGCTGGCGCGCGGCACCAACAGGTCCGGATGCGCGGCCGCACACTCAAGCACCCGCGCCTGCAGCAGGAACTCGAGATCGACCAGCCCGCCCTCGCCCTGCTTGAGGTCGAAGCGGCTGCCGCGTGAGCGGTCCAGTTCCGCCCGCATGCGGCGCCGCATCGAGACCACGTCCGCGCGCAGTGCCGCGGGATCGCGCACGCGCCCAAGCGACTCCGCGCGCACCCGCTCAAAGGCCTGCGCGAGGCGCGCGTCGCCGGCGATGGGGCGCGCCCGCACCAAGGCCTGGTGCTCCCAGGTCCAGGCCCGCTCGCGCTGGTAGTCGGCGAAGCTGCGCAGGGTCGAGACCAGCAGGCCCTTGGCGCCGTCCGGGCGCAGGCGCAGGTCGATCTCGTACAGTCGACCGGCGGACGTGAGCGTGCCGAGCAGGCTGATCAGGCGCTGCGCCAGCTTGGCGAAGTAGCGGTGCAGCTCGAGCGGACGCTCGCCATCGCTGCTGTCGGCAAGACCCTCGGGATCGAACAGGAAGACGAGGTCCAGGTCGGAGGTGAAGCCCAACTCGCGCCCGCCCAGACTGCCGTAGCCCAGCACCAGGATGCCGCTGCCCGGTTCGCGGCGCCCGCCGGGACGCCCATGCATGCGCGCCAGTTCGGCCTCGGCCATGGACAGCGTGGCGCCCAGCAGGACTTCGGCCAGGTCGCTCAGACCAGCCGCGACCACGGCCGGCGGCTCGCGCCGGTTCAATGCGGCCAGACCGAGACGGAAGGCCGCGCTCTGGCGCAGCTCATTCAGCCCGATCAGCTCCGCTTCGATGTCATCGGCCTGGCCCCTGAGCCGCTGCGCCGTCGCCTCCAGTTCGGCGCGCGGCGAGGGCCCGGCCTGGGCGCGCGTATCGAGCAGTTCGTCGAGCAGAAGCGGATGCGCGCTCAGACGCTCGGCCAGCAGCGCGCTGCGCGCAAAGGTCTCCACCAGGCGCGCCAGCGCGGCCGGCTGCTCCTCCAGCAGGGCGAGGTAGCTGGAACGGCGCAGGATCGCATGCAGCAGGTGCAGCAGGC
>JANJTY010000615.1 GCA_024710865.1 Lysobacteraceae bacterium
CGCAAGCTCGCGCTCGATGTCGGACTTGACCGAATTCCAGCTGCTGCGCGCCTTGCGCAGCAGCGCGCCGGCCGTGCGCGCCGCCTTGGGCAGGCGCTCGGGCCCCAGCACCAGCAGGGCCACGACCGCGATCACGGTCAGTTCCGGGAAGCTGAGGCCGAACATGGCTCGCGGCGGGCCGCGTTACTCGACCTTGCTGCCCTGCCTGTCGCCGGTCGCAGCGCCCGATTCGGCCTTGTCCGCGTCGAGCTGCTTGGCCGGCTCGTCCTCGTTCAGGCCCTTGCGGAAGCCCTTGATCGCCGAGCCCAGATCGGAGCCGACGTTGCGCAGGCGCTTGGTGCCGAACACCAGCACGACCACGACCAGCACGATCAACCAGTGCCAGATGCTGAAACTGCCCATGGGAAACCTCGACTGCGGGTCGGATGTAAGCGGACGAGCATAGCGCAGGCGCGCGCCACGCTACTGCCTGACGGCGCGGAAACGGCTACTGCGCGGTGATCTCTTCCAGCCGGTCGCGGAAATCGACGATGCTGCCGGGCACCTCGCCGATGCGACCCTCGAAGACCATGCGCGGGGTGGTTCCGGCGCCGTAGACCGTCTCGTTGGCGCGGTGGTCGATGCCCAGCACCGAGCCGTCCAGCGCCACGCCCGCGAACAGGCCGCGCGAGCGCGAGTAGGAGTAGATCTCGGCCTTGAACTGGGCATCGGTCTTGGCCTCGGCGGTACGGCCGACCGGACCCGCCGCGACCGCGGCATCGGCACCGAGGGTGAACTTGCCGTGCACCAGCGAGTCCAGCCCGCGCGCGGTGCGGAACACCAGGACCACGTCGGTGGCCTGCACTCCGGCCTGGAAGCCGAGGCTGCCGCCGGTCAGGCTGAGGAAACTCGGGTTGCTCCAGGTGCCGTCCGCAGTACGCACCGACACCAGGCCACGCCCATGCCGGCCACCGACCACGAGGCCGGCCTTGACCACGTCCGGGATCACGGCGATCGCCTGCGCCTCTTCCAGCAGCTTGCGCGGGACCGCCCGGTCCGGCGCCTGCATGATCTCGTCCAGCACGCGAATCGCGGCCTGGGCGCGCGTGAGCTCGTCCTCGGCGGCGAATCCGACGGCAGGAGCGAGGACGGCACAGGCGCAGAGCAACAGGGCACGCAGGCGGGTGGGCATCGGGGCTCCTCGACTCATGGGGCGAGCGGCAGTATCCGAAGCCGGCGATGAACCGGCTTTGAAACCGGGCTCAGGCGCGCGCGCGCTGGCGCCAGCCGAACAGCGCGAGCACGCCCGCCAGCAGGACCAGCACCGGCATGCCGGGGCCGGGCACCGACTCGGCCTGTCCGCCGCTGTTGCCGGCGCAGGTCGCCGGCGCGATCGCCAGGCCCTCGAAGCCGATGCGTGTGCTGGCGACCCATTGCGCCAGGCCGGTGGTGCGGTCCAGGCGGTGGACTTCACTCGGACGGTCAGGATCGGACGGAGTGAAGTCGAGCACCGCCCAGAGGTTGCCGTCGGCGTCGAAGTCGAGGCCGCCGTCATCCACCAGCGTCAGGCCGGTGGCGCCGATCAGGGTGGTCTGGCCGGTGCTGGGGACGTACTGGTGAAGGTTGCCGTCGACACCCAGTCCCGCGAGGCTGAGCCCGCGTCCCGCCAGGGCGCCGATACCGGCCGGCAGGGTGCGCGGCGCCTGCGCCAGGCCGGTGCCGGGGTCGACCTCCCACAGGGTGGCGGTCGTGTCGGAGGACAGCCAGAGACGGCCATCGCAGGTGAAGGCAAGTCCGTAATCGAGATTGCCGTTCGGGCCCTGGCCGCTGGTGCCGAGGGCGCCGACCAGGGTGGCCTGACCGCTGGCCGTGTCGATACGGATCAGGGCATCCAGGGCGTCGTCGACGCCGAACAGCTCGCCTGCAGGACTCAGGGCGAGGCCCTCGACGTCCTGGAAGGCCGGGCCCACGCTGGGTCGCACCGGGCCGATGCGGGTGACAGCGCCCGTCGCGAGGTCGAGGCGATAGAGATCGTCGGCCGTGGTCTGGCCGTCCGAGTCGATGGTGTAGGCAAACGGCTGCGCTGCCGTCAGCGCAGGCAGACAGAGCAGCACCGCCAGCAGTAGCAGCGGCAAGGGACGCATACCGTCCTTCTTGTAATAATGGTCAATCGTCACGCCGCCTTCGGGGCGGCCCGGCCAGCATACGCCGGCGTCCCCCCTCGAATCAATCGCTGAATCAATCGCTTACCCGGCCGCGACTGGCGGGCGCCCCCGGCGCCGGCGGGCGCCGGTCCGGTCCAGGAGCCCGCATGCCGGCCAGCCCCCGCTTCCTCGGTCACGCCGATTACCGCCACGGCAGTCGCCCGCGCGCCGCGGTGCTGGTGGTCAACCTCGGCACGCCGGACGAGCCAACGCCCGGGGCGGTACGCCGCTATCTGGCTGAGTTCCTCGCCGATCCGCGCGTGATCGAGCTGCCGCGCTGGCTCTGGCTGCCCCTCCTGCACGGCATCATCCTGCCCTTCCGCAGCCGCCGCTCGGCACACGCCTACTCCACCGTCTGGACCGAACGCGGCTCGCCCCTGCTCAGCCTGTCGCAGGACCTGACCCAGGGCCTGCGCGAAGCGCTCGACGCCGATGCCCGCCCGCTCACCGTGCGGCTTGCCATGCGCTACGGCAATCCGTCGATTCGCAGCGTGCTGCGCGAGCTGCACGCCGAGGGCGTGCGCCGCCTGCTGGTGCTGCCGCTGTATCCACAGTACTCGGCCACCACCACGGCCAGCGTGTTCGACGCGGTGATGGACGCGCTGAAGGACTGGCGCTGGATGCCCGAACTGCGCTGGGTGGTCGACTACTGGAAAGAGCCGGCCTGGCTCGATGCCGTCGCCGGTTCGATCCGACAGGCCTGGCAGGACGAGCCCGCCGGCGAACACCTGCTGTTCTCCTTCCACGGCATCCCGCAGCGCTACTTCAAGGGCGGCGACCCGTACCACTGCCAGTGCCAGGGCAGCGCGCGCGAGATCGTGCAGCGCCTCGGTCTGGCGCGCGCGCGCTGGACCCTGGCCTTCCAGTCGCGCGTCGGGCGCGAGGAATGGTTGCGGCCCTACACCGACGAGACCGTGGTCGCGCTGGCCCGCCAGGGCGTGAAGCGGCTCGACGTGGTCTGCCCGGGTTTCGCGGTCGATTGCCTGGAGACGCTGGAGGAGATCGCGCTGCAGAACGCGGAGGCGTTCCGCGCCGCCGGTGGCGAGCGCCTGCGCTACCTGCCGGCGCTGAACGCGGCGCCCGCGCACGTCGGCGCGCTGGGCGACGCCGTGCGGCGCGCGACCGAAGGCTGGCCCGAGTTCGCCACGCACTGGAACGAAACCGCCGCGCAAGCGCGGCAGGACGCGGAAGCCCGCCACCACCAGGCCTTCGTCGATGCACGACATCCGGCTTGAGACTCGGCGCGATCGCATGGCGGCGCTGCGCGGCGGCCGCGCCGGCGCGCCGCCCCTGCTCGCCCTGCACGGTTGGCTCGACAATGCCGCCAGCTTCCTGCCGATGGCACCCTGGCTGGTCGAATCCTTCGACCTGGTCGCGCTCGACCTGCCGGGCCACGGCTGGTCCGCGCACCGCCCCGAGGGCGCCTGGTACACCTTCGTGGACTGGCTGGACGACGTGCTGGCCGCTATGGAAGCCCTGGGCTGGACCCGCTGCCATCTGCTCGGCCACTCGCTCGGCGGCGCCATCGCCAGTGCCTTCGCCGCGGCGGCGCCGGAGCGGGTCGAACGCCTGGCCCTGATCGAGTCGCTCGGGCCCTTGCCGGCTCGTCCCGGCCAGGCGGTCGAGGCCTTGCGCGGTGCCCTGCGCGACCGTCGCCGTGTCGGCGAGAAGCGCCTGCGCGTGTTCGCCGATCCGGCCGAGGCCGTGGCCGCGCGGATGCAGGCCAATGGCCTCTCCGAGCCGGTCGCCCGCCTGCTGGTCGAGCGCAGCCTGGCGCCGGTCGAAGGCGGCTTCATCTGGCGTACCGACCCGCGCCTCACCTTGACCACCCCGCAGCGCGCGCACGAGGAACAGATCCGCGAATGGGTGCAGGGGATCGAGGCCCCCGCCCTGGTGATCGCGGCCGATCCGCCCAGCGACGTGCTCGCCCATCCGCAGCTGCGGGAGCGCTTCGGCCTGCTGCGCGACGGCCGCGTCCTGCACCTGCCCGGCCACCACCACCTGCACATGGAAACGCCCGGGCCGGTGGCGATCGCGGTGCGCGACTTCCTCGCCTGACTTGCGTCACGGCGCCGGCGCCTGCATATGCCAGACTTCCCCATCGCCCCGACCTGGACCGTCCATGCCCGGCACTGAAGCCCTTCTCCCGCTGGCCGGCACGGCCGAGCTGGTCGACTACCTCGCCGCCGGCAGCAAGCCCCCGGAGGCCTGGCGCATCGGCACCGAGCACGAGAAGTTCGGCTTCCGCCTGTCCGACCTGCGTCCGCTGCCCTATGAGGGCGAGCAGGGCATCGAGGCCATGTTGCGCGGCCTGGCGGCGGAATCGCCCTGGCGCCCGGTCGAGGAGAACGGCCGCGTCATCGCCCTGGTCCGCGACGACGGCGCCTCGATCACGCTGGAGCCGGCCGGCCAGCTGGAACTGTCGGGCGCGCAGCTGGAAACCATCCACGACACCTGCTGCGAGGTGACCTGCCACCTGAACGAGGTCAAGGCCGTCGCCGACCGCCTCGGCGTGGGTTTCCTCGGCATGGGTTTCCAGCCGAAATGGCGGCGCGAGGACATGCCCTGGATGCCCAAGGGCCGTTACACCATCATGCGCAACTACATGCCCAAGGTCGGCGGCCTGGGCCTGGACATGATGACGCGCACCTGCACGGTGCAGGTCAACCTCGACTTCGCCTCCGAAGCCGACATGGTGAAGAAGTTCCGCGTCTCGCTCGCGCTGCAGCCGGTGGCCACCGCCCTGTTCGCGGACTCGCCCTTCACCGACGGCAAGCCGAACGGGTACCTGAGCTACCGCTCGCACATCTGGACCGACACCGATCCGGACCGCACCGGCATGCTCGATTTCGTGTTCGAGCAGGGTTTCGGCTTCGAGCGCTACGTCGACTACCTGCTCGACGTGCCGATGTACTTCGTCTACCGCGACGGCCTCTACATCGACGCCGCCGGCCAGAGCTTCCGCGACTTCATGGCCGGCCGCCTGCCGGCCCTGCCGGGCGAGCGTCCCTCGCTCAAGGATTTCGCCGACCACCTCACCACCGCTTTTCCCGAAGTGCGCCTGAAGCGCTACCTGGAGATGCGCGGCGCCGACGGCGGTCCCTGGAACCGGCTCTGCGCCCTGCCGGCGTTCTGGACCGGCCTGCTGTACGACGATGCGGCACTGGACGCGGCCTGGGACCTGGTCAGGGACTTCAGCTTGGCCGAGCGCCACGCCCTGCGCGACGGCGTGCCCAAGCACGCGCTGAAGCTGCCCTTCCGCGGCGCCAGCGTGCGCGAACTGGCGCTGGAGGCGCTCAAGATCGCGCAGGCGGGTCTGGTCCGCCGCGCCCGGCGCAACCGCAACGGCGCCGACGAGTCGATCTTCCTGGAACCGCTGATCGAGTTCGCCCTGGCGAACGAGACCCCGGCCGAGCGCAAGCTCGCCCTGTACCACGGCGCCTGGGGCGCTTCGGTCGATCCGGTGTTCCGCGAGTTCGCCTACTGACATGGCCGCAGGACCGATCAACGACGAGCAGATCGAGGCCCTCGATCGCCTGCTGCACCTGCGTGCCGTGCCCTTCGGCGGCCTCGGCATCGAAGGCCTGGACGGCTTCATGACCGCGCTGCTGGTGGGCCCGGGCACGCCCGCCGTGGGCGACGCCTTCGACGCCGCCTGGGGCCCGCAGCCGCCGCGCTGGGAAAACGAGGCCGACCGAGGGCAGGCGCTGGCCCTGTTCGAGGCGCTGTGGCGCACCGTCGAACGCCGCCTGCGCCATGACGGCGACGCCCTGCCGCCCGCCCTGCTACCGATCTGGTGGATGCCGGAGGACCCGGACGCCGAGCATCCGGACGACACCCCGATCGGGGCGGCCTGGGCCGAGGGCTTCCGTCTCGGCAGCGAACGCGAAACGGAGACCTGGCAGGCCTGGCTGGAGCAGGCCGACTGGCTGCACGATGCGTTCGCGCTGATCGACGACTTGGAGGTCGGCACCACCTTCGAGGACGACGGCGAAACCGAACGCCCGTTGCGCTACCGCGAGCGCCTGGACACCTACGCCCTGCTGCCCGACCTGCTGTTCGACCTGCAGCAGCATCGCATCGAGCGCCTCACCCCGCGCGAACCGGTGCGCGCCACCCCGCTGCCAGGCCGCAACGAGCCCTGTCCCTGCGGCAGCGGGCGCAAGTTCAAGCACTGCTGCGGCAGCGGCCGGCTCGACGCGTGAGCGCGCTGGCGCTGCTGCTGCTCGTCATCCTCGGCATCCTGGTCGGCGCACTGATGCCGCTGTACTGGCTGTCGAAGCGGCGGCGCTGAGCGCGCCGGCGCGCGCGTTCAGCCCGCCACTCGCTCCAGCCGCGCGATCCAGGCGCGGTTGAGTTCGCGCGCGTGGCGTGGCATGCGCTGGGCGTGACGCAGGCCCTCCTCGCGCACCTGCCTGGCCGCGGCCTGCTCGCCCCAGGCCTGCAGCTGTTCGGCGTAGACCGCATGCGCCTGCAGGCCGGCCATCGCGCCGAGCAGGGCGTTGAACTCGTGCCGGGCGGCCTCACGCTCGCCCAGCGCGGCCAGGGCGCGGGCATAGGTCAGGTGCCCGTCCGGCGAGCGGAACCCAGGATGGCGCCGGATCAGCGCTTCGAGCAGCTCGCGCGCCGGACCCGGATGACCGGATTCGACGTAGGCGCGCGCCAGGCGCACCTCGATCTTCGGATCGTTCGCGTAGATGCCGGTCAGGGCCGACTGGTACAGCGGCACGGCCTGCGAAGGCTGCCCGGCCTCGACCTGGGCATCGGCCAGGCGCAGCATGTTCTCCACGGTGGGGCTTTCGCTGTACGCACCCTGTGCCGCGCGCAGCTCGCGCGTCGGGTCGATGGCCTGCCGAATGCCGCGCACCGCGCGCCGCGCACCGCGGCTCTGCGACAGCTCGGGCAGCAGGATGGCGATGGCATAGACCAGGCTGCCGAGCAGGGGAAACATGAACAGGATGAAGAGCCAGTAGCGGTCCTGGCCGCTGCGGATCGCGTGCACCGCGCAGAAGGCGGCGATCAATAGGTGCAGGCCAAGCCCGAGGATATGCATGCGGCGCCACTCCGTTGGTCAAGCGGATGTGATGAGAGCGGCATTATGGCCTCCCACAGGCGCGGCGGCGGATGGTGACGGCGACACCGCTACAATCGCGCCATGCACAGCGCCCGCCCTTCGCCTCTCGATGCCTTCAAGCCGCTCGCCGGGCGCGCCCTGGAAGCCGCGCTCAACCGCCTGCTGGCGCTCGATCCGGAGGCGTCGGCGCAGCTGGCCAAGCTGGACGGCCGACGCATCGAACTGGCCCTGGCGGCGCCGCCGCTGAAGCTCGCCATCACGGTCGACGGCGGCCGCCTGCGCGTCGGCCCGGCCGGCGGCGAGGTTCCACCCGACCTGTCGATCGGCGCCACCCTCGGCGCCCTGCTGCGCCAGCTTCCGCCCCTGCGCGACAGCGACGCGGCGCCGGTCGGCAAGCTCACGATCTCCGGCGATGCCGAGCTGGCCCAGCGCCTGCAGCGCCTGCAGCGCGATTTCGCGCCCGACTTCGAGGCGCCCTTCGTGCAGGCCTTCGGCGAGGTCGCGGGTCACCAGATCGCCAAGGCCCTGCGCGCCGCCTTCGAGCAGGTCCGGCGCGGCGCCGCAGGCCTGGCGCGCGACACCGCCGAATTCCTCACCGAGGAGAGCCGCGACCTGGTGCCGAAGGCCGAGCTGGAGGCCTTCTGCGACGAGGTCGACGTCGAGCGCGACCGCAGCGACCGGCTGGAGGCCAAGCTGAGGCGCCTGGCGGGCAGGCTGCAGGACGCGCGCGCATGAAATCCCTGCTGCGGCTGGCCCGCATCCTGCGCGTGCTGGTGCGCTACCGGCTCGATGCCCTGCTCGACGACACGCCGCTGGCGCGCTGGGTCGCGCTGATCCGGCCCTTCGTGCCGCGCGCGCCCCCGGCCGTGGCCGAACTCTCGCGCGGCGCGCGCCTGCGCCTGGTGCTGCAGGACCTGGGGCACATCTTCGTCAAGTTCGGGCAGATCCTCTCCACCCGCCGCGACCTGCTGCCGCCCGACATCGCGACCGAGCTGGCCCTGCTGCAGGACCAGGTCGCGCCCTTCCCCGGCGCCCAGGCGCGAACCCAGGTGGAAGAGGCGCTGGGCGGGTCGGTCGAAACGCTCTACGCCCGCTTCGACGAGTCCCCGCTGGCCTCGGCCTCGATCGCGCAGGTGCATGCCGCCGCCTTGCCCGACGGGCGCGAGGTGGTGGTGAAGGTGCTGCGTCCCGGCATCCGCCGCCAGATCGCGGGCGACATCGCCCTGCTGCGGCTGCTGGCGCAGATCGTGGCGCGCGCGCATCCGCGCGCCGACAAGATCCGCCCGCTCGACGTGGTCGCCGAAATCGAACACACCCTGCGCGGCGAACTCGACCTGCAGCGCGAGGGCGCCAATGCCTCGCTGCTGCGGCGCAACTGGCAGGACTCCCCCGACCTGTACGTGCCGGAAGTGTTCTGGACCCACAGCGCGCAACGCGTGCTGACCCTGGAACGCGTGCGCGGGATTCCCTCCGATGACATCGCCGCGCTGGACGCCGCGGGCGTGGATCGCCAGGTGTTGGCCGCCAAGGGCGTGCGGGTGTTCTACACCCAGGTGTTCCGCGACAATTTCTTCCACGCCGACGCGCATGCCGGCAACATCTGGGTCGACCCGGCCAACCCGGCGGATCCGCGCTTCATCGCGCTGGATTTCGGCATCATGGGCCAGCTGCCCGCGCGCGACCAGTACTACCTCGCCGAGAATTTCATGGCGATGTTCCAGCGCGATTTCG
>JANJTY010000629.1 GCA_024710865.1 Lysobacteraceae bacterium
CACGCCTGCTTCCCCCCGGAAATGCGCGCCTATCGGGTCATGCTACGCGCCGCGAAAACAGAAGGGCAAGACCGTGGCGATGCAGGTCCCGCTTCCCTGCCTTCGGTGCGCCCTGGCGCAGGGCTCAGGCGTGCTCCAGCATGAAATAGGGCAGGTCCATTTCCGGCGCCGGGAATCCCAGCCGGGTCAGCACCGCCGAAATCTGGCCGCGGTGGTGGGTGGCGTGGTTGAACACGTGCAGGATCAGCGGCGCGCGCGGCAGGGAGAGATCGATACCCTGCAGGTTGCGGTAGTCCAGCGCTGCGCCCAAGTCGGACTCGGGGACCTCCGCGACGAAGCCCGGCCAGCGGCCGGCGAAGTCCAGCAGGGCCTCGCGCAACGCGCCACGCTCGTGCACCAGTTCCTGATCCAGCCGCGTCGCCATGGCGGCCACGCCTTCGAGCCGTTCACGCCAGAGGTGTTCGACCACCAGCAGGTGGTTGAGGGTGCCATGCACGCTGCGGAAGAACAGGCCGAAATCGTGCCGGTAGTCGCTTTCGGCCATGCGGTCGACGGCGTCGAACAGGCGGCGGTAGGCCCAGCCGTGGTAGGCCGCCATCAGGCCCAGCAGGTTTCGCAGGTTCATGCAGGACTCCATCCGCCCAGGGCTTGCCCTATGCTGCACCCACCGGCCGCAGGCCGCCAGCGGAGCCCCCAGCATGCGCGTCGTCTACCACGCCGAGCACCTCGTCGACGCGTATCTGGTCAAGGGTCTGTTGGAGGGCATTGGCATCCCGAGCTTCGTGCCGGGCGAGCACCTGGTCGGCGCGATGGGTGAACTGCCCCTGCTGGGTCTGGTCGCGGTGTCGGTGCCCGACTGGCTTGAGGCCGACGCGCTGGCGGCCCTCCGGGGCTGGTGCGAGGACGGCACCCTGGGCGGGGCGCCAGACCCTGACGCCGATCCGTCCGCTTGGGCCTTGGCCTGATGTCCGAGGAGGAAGTGCGCGCGGTTGACGAATCCTGCCAGCTTGGCAGACTGTGGACGGTCTCCGCACCGAAGCACCCGATGCTCCGCATGAAAGGCAACTGGGTAGGCCTCGCGATGTCCATCCTGGTCGGGGCGCTGCTCGTCCTGGCCGCGCCGTTTGCCCGGGCGGAGTCGACGCTGCGCGTGGCCGTGTTCACCACCCAGGACGATGCGCTGGCGCCGGACCGCATCGTGGCCGGAAGCTTCGACCGGCAGTTCCTGCCGGCGGTGGCCGGCGAAGTGCTCCGCCTGCCCGGTGGCGGAGCGCTGCAACACTGGCTGCGCATCGAGTTCGAACTGCCGCCGCTGGACGCCCGACCCCTGGGCTCGCAGTACGTCCTGCTGCTGCCGCGCATCATGGTGGATAGCATCGACGTGCACCTGCCCGCGGGAGGCGGACGTTACCAGTTGATGCAGGAGCGCTTCTTCCGGCCCGCGGCGGGCGACAGCGGCTTGGGCAGCAGTTTCGCGTTCTTCCTTCCACCCGGACTCGAGGGCGGCGCGGTGGTCTACGCCGCGGTGCGTTCCAGCGCGGCGGTCAGCATCGCGCCCGAACTGGTCGAACGCCAGGATTACCTCTCGCGCGACCGCAGCGCCGGCATGCTGCTGATCGCGGTCTACACCGCGCTGTTCGTGTTGATGGCGAATGCGCTTGCGCTCTACTACGCCCTGCGCGAGGCGTCCTACCTCAACTTCGTTGGCCTGACGGCGAGCGCGGTTCTGTTCCTCGCCGCGCTCAATGGGCACGTCTACGGCGTGCCCGTGCTCGGCCTGCTCGGCTGGTGGGGCGTGCTCGGCGTGTATCTGCTGGCCTTCCTCTGCACGGCGTTCCTGGTCGGCTTCGCGCAGGCCTTCATGGGCACGCGCGAACTCGCGCCGCGCCTCGACCGGACGCTCGATTTCGGGCGCTATGCGCTGTTCGCGGGCGCGGTCGTTTGCCTGCTGAACCTGCAGGGTTTGGTGCCGGTCATCCAGGTCTCCGGCGTGCTGGCGATGGTGCTGGTCGTGACCGCCCTCGTCGTCGTCGGGTTGGCGCACTGGGGCGCCGGTCGCCGCACGCGCCTGTTCACGCTGGTCCTGGCCCTGTTCCTGCCGGGGCTCTGGCTGCGCGTGGCGGGCTCGCTCGGCTGGATCGCGCCCGGACCGACGGCGCTCTATGCCTTCCAGGCCGCCGCCGCCGTCTGTGCCTTCCTGCTTTCGGTCGGGCTGGCCGATCGCGTGCTGGAGTTCCGTCGCCAGCGCGACCGCGCGCGCCAGGCCAAGGAGCAGACCGACGCCAGTCTCAGGCTGGAGAAGACCCGCGCCCAGTTCACCAGCGGCCTGCGCGAGTCGCTACGCTCCAGCCCGCCGGGCGACATGGTCTGGGTCACGGCGCGCCGACTGCTGGGCGCGGTGCGGCTGCAGGTTCCGATGCACAGCGCCGGCATCACCGCGGTCGGATTCCACGGTTTCGATCTGCTGCTGAGCGATCCGGGCGAGGCCAAGGAGCGCTACGCGCGCCTGCTTGCGGCGCGCGGCTCCACCCTGCGCGGCATCTGCCGCACGCGCACGCCGGTGCAGGCCAAGTTCGAGGAGGCCCAGTCCGGCGATGATCCGGAACAGGCCGCGCTCGGCGGGCATTTCGTGGTGATTCCGCTGCCTGTCGCCAAGCCGGGCTGGGGGGCGCTCATCCTCGAGCGTGCCGCCTGGGAGGAGTTCGACGCCGAGGAGATCAAGCTGGCGCAGGAACTGGCCGAGCTTGCCGCCAAGACGCTGGAGGAAGCGCTCGGCCAGGCCGAACTGCGCAAACGCGCCGAGATCGACCCGCTCACCGGCACCTACAACCGGCGCGCCTTCGACGCCATGATCCAGCAGTTGTTCGAGCGCGCCCTCGCCAGCCGCCAGCCGATCGGCCTGCTGTTCATCGACCTCGACCATTTCAAGCAGGTCAACGACAAGCACGGCCACGCCGGTGGCGACCAGTGCCTGCGGGCGCTCTCCGAGGCGCTGCGCGCCGAGCTGGCGCCCGGCGACATCCTGGCGCGCTATGGCGGCGAGGAGTTCGTGGTGGTGCTGCCCGGCCAATCGCAGGACCAGGCCAAGCAGGTGGCCGAGCGCATGCGCACCCGGGTGTCGCAGCTGCGCGTGGACAGCGAAAAGGGCGCGGTCAAGCTGACCGTGAGCATCGGCGTGTCCGGACGGGCGGCCGAGGAAGAAGAGCCCAAGGCCATGATCGAGCGCGCCGACAAGGCGCTTTACGCCGCCAAGCGCAACGGTCGCAACCAGGTGCAGGTAGCGCAGTCGTATGGCGGTGGATTCGGTGCCGGCGCCGGCGGCGGCGAAGGTGTCGGACTGTAATCGGGCCCGCGTGGCAGGGCAGGGTGCCTTGCTCCGTACGGAAGAGGTCTCCCCCGCGTTACAGGAGTTCCTCGATGATCCTGCGCACGCTCGCGCTGGCGATTGCAGCCACGATTCCGGTCCACGCCGCGCTGGCCGCCGACTTCAGCGTGGGTGAAGTCGGCGACCCCGACTGCACTCACGCGAGCCTGGCCGACGCGCTGTCCGATGCGGCCGCCGATCCATCCGGCCCGCATCGAATCCGCCTCGCCTTCGTCTCGCGTCTTTCCACGTCGGCCGCGGTCTTCGACCAGCTGGAGGTGGTGAATCCGCTGGCCGATATCGCGGTCGAAGGTCGCTACGCCAGTTGCGCGGCTTCCGAACCGCTCGGCGACGGCTCGCGCAGCGAGATCGGGTTCACCGAGGGCAGCATCGGACGCATCCTCCGCGCGACCAACGCCGGCGCGGTGCGCAGCCTGACCCTGCGGCGGGTCGACCTGGTGCGCGGCAACTCCACCTCGTTTCCGCTGCCGGATGCGTACGGCGGCGCGATCCTGGCGCGCGGCAACCTCGAACTGGTTCTGGACCAGGCCAGCGTCAGCGCCAGCCGCAGCACGCGCGGCGGCGGCGTCGCGGTGATGGATGGCGCTTCGCTCACGCTGGAGAACGGGAGCAACATCGGTGCCAATCAGGCCGAATCGATTGCGGCACGCGGCGGCGGCATCTACTGCGCGGGCCGCCCCAGCCGGGTGCAGGTGCGGCGCGGATCGGTCACCGGAAACTACGCGCGCGGCGACGGTGGCGGCATCTACCTGGACGATTGCAGCGGCCTGTTCCAGCTGCCCAATCCGATCGGCGGCTTCAACAGCTTCGTCCTGCAGAACAACAGCGCGGGCGTGTTCGGCGAGAGCGCGCGCGGCTACGGCGGTGCCATCCACAGCCACGCCTCGGAAATCCAGATCGCGGCGGCGACGCTGACCACGCACGCGGCCGTGTTCCTGAACAACAGCGCCGAGCGCGGCGGGGCGATCTACACCCGCTCCGATGCGTCCGGCAGTGCCGTGCTGGTGTCCCTGATGGACAGCGTGCTGGCCAGCAATGCCGCGCGCGACCGCGGCGGTGCGCTGTTCCACCTCGACGGCGCCGACGTGCTGATCGGCAGCACGCGCGACGTGCCCTGCAGCTTCACCGGCTTCATCGCCGGCCAGAGTCGCACCCTGTCCGGCTGCTCGTTGATCGCCGGCAACCGCAGCGATAACGGCGGCGGCGGCGCGGCCGGCGGCGGCGTGGCCTACCTGGCGACGGCCGGCGCGCCCTCGTCGCCGCCGCGCCTGCAGATCCAGCGCAGCCGGATCAGCTTCAACCACGACACTGGTCCGGCGGCGCTGGTGCATGCCGAATCCGGCCAGGTCTGGCTGGCGAACAGCATCGTGCTGGACAACACCTCGGCCGCCGGTGCGGGCGCCATGCCTTCCCTGCTGCGACTGGCCGCGCCCGGGCCGCACCTGCTGCGTCACACGACGGTGCTGGGCAACGACGTGCTGCGCGCGGCGGTGGTGCAGGGCAGCGAACTCGATGCGACGGGCAGCCTGGTCTGGGCCCCCGATGGCGCCGGCATGCAGAAGCTGTGGGAGGCCGGCGGAGGTGGAAGCCTGGTGCATCGTGGCTGCCTGCTGACCTCGACCTTCGACGACACCGTGCCGCTGGAGGACCTGGGCGGTGGCTTCTTCTCCGACGGCCAGCGCAGCAACGATCCCCTGCTCGATGCCGACTTCCGTCCGTTGCCGGGCTCGCGCGCGCTCGACGGCTGCGCCAGCTCGCGCGTCGATGCCGGCCTCGACTTCCACGGCCTGCCGCGCGGCTTCGACGTGCCGGGCACGGTCAACTTCGTGTGGAGCGCGCAGTTCCCCGACGCCTACGTCAACGACCTCGGCGCGGTCGAACTGAGCAGCGAGGCTCTCTTCGGCGACGGCTTCGAGTCGCCCTGAGCGTTTCGCATGGCTCCTGATGCACGAAGCCCGGCGCGAGGCCGGGCT
>JANJTY010000060.1 GCA_024710865.1 Lysobacteraceae bacterium
AAACGCTTCTCGACGCACTCCCGGTCCACCGTCTCGCGCCTGTCGGACGGGATGGCGCGAATTCAGTGCGGGCCCTACAGCACCTCCAGCACCGCCTCGCCGTAGCGTTCGAGCTTGCGCGCGCCGACGCCGGAAATGGCGGCCAGCTCGTCCAGCGAGTCCGGCGCGGCGCTGGCGATGGCCATCAGGGTGGCGTCGTGGAAGATGACGTAGGCCGGCACGCCCTGCTCCTTCGCCAGGCGCGCGCGCAGGGCGCGCAGGCGCTCGAAGCGTTCCTGCGCCTCGCCGCTGGCGGCGAAGGCCGGGCGCTCACGCGCGGTCTCGCGCCGTGCCTTGCGCGAGGGATCCAGGCGCAGGGTGAGGCGCTGCTCGCCGCGCAGCAGCGGGCGCGCGGCCTCGGTCAGGCGCAGGCTGCCGAAGCCTTCCACGTCGACGTCGAGGAACCCGCCCGCGATCAGCTGGCGGAACAGGCTGCGCCAGCGCTGAACGTCCAGATCCTTGCCGCGGCCATAGGTCGAGAGGCGCTCGTGGCCCCAGCGCCGGATCGCCTCGTTGTCGGCGCCGCGCAGCACGTCGATCACGTGGCCGACGCCGAAGCGCTGCTCGCAGCGGTAGACGCAGGACAGGGCCAGGCGCGCGGCCTCGGTCGCGTCCCAGCCCTGCGGCGGCCACAGGCAGTTGTCGCAGTTGCCGCAGGGCTCGGGATAGCGTTCGCCGAAGGCCTCCAGCAGCACCTGGCGGCGGCAGCGCAGGGTCTCGGCATAGCCCAGCAGGGCGTCGAGCTTGCGCCGCTCCAGGCGCTTGCGCTCCTCGCTCGCCTCGCCCTGCGCGATCATCTGCGCGAGCGTGACCACGTCGCCCAGGCCGTAGGCCATCCAGGCCTCGGCCGCGGCGCCGTCGCGCCCGGCGCGGCCGGTTTCCTGGTAATAGCCTTCGAGCGACTTGGGCAGGTCGAGGTGCGCGACGAAGCGCACGTCCGGCTTGTCGATGCCCATGCCGAAGGCGATGGTGGCGCACATCACGATGCCGTCCTCGCGCAGGAAGTGGCGCTGGTTGGCCGCGCGCAGGGCGTTGTCCATGCCGGCGTGGTAGGGCAGGGCCGCGATGCCGTGCTGCGCCAGCCAGTCGGCCGTCTCCTCCACCTTGCGCCGCGACAGGCAGTAGACGATGCCCGATTCGCCGCGCTTGCCCTCCAGGAAGCGCAGCAGCTGGCGGCGCGCGTCCTGCTTGGGCACCACCTGGTAGCGGATGTTGGGCCGGTCGAAGCTGGAGACGAAGGCCTCGGCCCCGGACAGCTCCAGGCGCTCGACGATCTCGCGCCGGGTCGGCGCATCGGCGGTGGCGGTGAGCGCGATGCGCGGCACCTGCGGCCAGCGCTGGTGCAGGATCGACAGCTCGCGGTACTCGGGGCGGAAGTCGTGGCCCCACTGCGAGACGCAGTGCGCCTCGTCGATCGCGAACAGCGCCGGCTGCGCGCGCTCGAGCAGGCCCAGGAAGCGCTGCGTCAGCAGGCGCTCGGGCGCGACGTAGAGCAGGTCGAGTTCGTTCTCGACCAGCTGGCGCTCGACCTCCAGCGCATCGCCGCCGTCCAGGCTGGAATTGAGGAAGGCCGCGCGCACGCCGAGCTGGCGCAGGGCCTCGACCTGGTCCTGCATCAGCGCGATCAGGGGCGAGACCACGATGCCGGTGCCGCGCCGCAGCAGGGCCGGGATCTGGAAGCAGAGCGACTTGCCGCCGCCGGTTGGCATCAGCACCAGGGCATCGCCGCCCGCGGCCACGTGCGCCACGACCTGCGCCTGCTGGCCGCGGAAGGCCGGATAGCCGAACACGCGCTGCAGCAGGTCGAGGGCGGGTGAGCTCATTGCGAGGCGGGCGTTCCGGAGCGCGAAGGCGGCATTATCGCCTGCGCGGGCGGGTGCATGGCTGCGACCCGCCGAGCGCCGGTGTAGATTGGAACGCAACCAGAATCCGGACCAGTCCTCATGGAACGCATCGTCACCCTGCACGTCGAGCGCCTGCCCGAGGGCGTGTATCTGGCTACCAGCGAAAGCCTGCCCGGACTGGTGGCGCAGGGGCGTACCCTGACCGAGACGCTGGAGATCGCACGCGACGTGGCGCGCAGGCTGATCGAGGCCCGCGCCGAGAGAAACCAGGACCTGGGCGGCATCGACCCGGTCAGCCAGGCCTTCGACTTTCCGCTGGTGGTTGGCGGATAGGAATGGGGCGCCTGTCAGGCTTCCGCTATCGGGAGGTGGCGGGAAGGCTTAGGGGCCTCGGCTTTGTCTTCGATCGCCAAGCCGCCGGCAGCCATGAGATCTGGTACAACCCCGCAATCCATCGCTACACGACCCTGCCCAACCATCCCGGCGATTTGCCGGAAGGTACCGTGCGAGCGATCCTGCGGCAGGCGGGCCTGACGCCGGAGCAGTTTCCGGCGGCCTGAGCTGGAGCGACCCGCGGCCGCGGTGTAGATTGCGAAGGAGCCCACGGCGGAGCACGCGATGCGGACCATCCTGGTGGCGAGTTCCAAGGGCGGCGCGGGCAAGACCACGCTGGCCACGAACCTGGCGGCGCACTTCGCGCTGGAGGGCAGGGACACCGTGCTGGTGGATGCCGACCGGCAGCGTTCCTCGACCCACTGGTGCGAGAAGCGCGCCGCGCTGGAGAGCGCCGTGCTGCCGGTCGAGGGCGATCGCCGCGGCTGGGAGAAGCGCATCCCGGACGATGCCCAGCGCGTGGTGATCGACGTGCCGGCGGGCTGGTTCGGCGAGGAACTGTCGCCCTATCTCGAGGCCGCCGACGCGGTGCTGGTGCCGGTGCAGCCCTCGGTCATCGACCTCGAAGCCACCGTTCCCTTCCTCGACAGCCTCGCGGCCCACCCGCGCGTGCGCAAGGGCAAACTGCCCGTGGGCCTGGTCGCCAACCGCCTGCGGCCCTGGACCACGGCCTCGCAGCAGGCGGTGGAACTGCTCGGACGCTGGCCCTACCCGCTGGTGGCGCAGATCCGCGACTCGCAGGCCTACGTCCTGCTCGCCGGGCTCGGCAAGAGCCTGTTCGACTACCACTCCGAAAAGGTGCGCGAGCACCAGGCCGACTGGGAACCGCTGCTGCGCTGGGTGCGGAAAGCGTAGCCGGGGCAGGAGCCTGCAGCGCGAGCGGCGCGCAGAACGCAGAGCGCACGACAAGGCGGAAGGGCGCAGGGTGGATGCCGGACGCGCGGCGCGAGCGCCTCGTGGCCGGAACGCCCTGCCTGATTCGGGCTTGCCGTCCGGGCGCCGAGCTTGCTCGGCAGGGATGCGCAAGGCGCCGTCCACATCGCTGGCCGTGCGGGTGTGGACATCGGCCGGCGCGACCTGCGCCACGGCCGCGCGGGAGCGCGGGTCAGGCGCGCGACGTCATCGCCGCGGCAGGGTCGACCGCAGCTGCTCGCGCAGCTCGGCCAGCTCGCGCCGCAGCGCGTCGATCTCGGCGGCACGGGCCTGGTTCTCGGCTTCGAGCTTGGCGTTCAGGCCCTGGATCGCGGCCAGCGCCACGCCGTCGGCGTCGACCGTGGCGATGGTCCGGTCGTCGCTGCCCAGCCCGAACGCGGCGCGGAAGTCCTGCGCCATCGGACCCAGGTGCCGTTCACCGGTGGCCGACCTGTAGCTCCACTCGCTCAGGGGCAGGGCCAGCACGCGGGCCAGGACGTCGATCGGATCGACCGGCGCGAATGCGGTCTTGGCGTCGCGGTCGCTGACGTTGACGAACTGCTGCGCGCGTGCGACGCCGACGGGCGTGCCCGAGGTGGCGCCAAGGGTCATCAGCAGGCTGCCGCCCGTGCCTGGCTGCAGCGCGGAGTCGCTGTGGCTGCCGTCGCGGAACCAGGCGAACTGGTTGTTGCTGCGCTGGTAGAGCGTGCTGCTCTGCACGCCGATGCCGTAGGTCTGGTTGTACAGGTTCAGCATCTGTCGCGCGGTCGCGCCGAAGTACTGGCTGGTCTCCTCGCTCAGGCGCAGGCCGCCGCGGGCGCGGATGGCGAACTGGTTGGGCCCCGTGGAGACGAAGTCGGAGTTGCCGCTGTCGGCCCAGATGAAGGTGCCGTGGTCGCCGCTGGCGGTCTGGGCATTGGGCACGTTGTCGCAGGCCTCGCCGACCGGATTGGAACCGGTGCCGAAGGGCAGCCGCACCTTGGCCGATTTGCCGCCGGCCCAGCTGTAGGGAGCACCGGCACAGGAATCCATGCCGCCGACCACCGCGGCGCCGTAACCGAACGCCATGTTCTGCTCGCCGCCCACCACCGAGCTGAACGCGCCGAGCGCGAAGCCGTCGCGCCCCGCCAGCGCCAGCGAACGTTCGCCCTCGGCCCAGTTGTGTTCGCCCAGCGCGATCGCCAGGGTGCCGTTCGCGATGCTGCCGGCGCCGCCCGCGAGGCTGGTGCTGCCCGAGGCGGTGTTCTGCACGCCGCCCAGTACGAAGCTGAGATGGCCGCTGGCGCGACCGAACTGACTGCCGATCACGGTCGCGAAGGACCCGTCCACCTCGGTTCCGGTCTGGTTGCCCGCCACGCTGCCGACGCTGCCCAGGACCATGCCGAAATGGTCGCTGACCAGATTGCTGAGGTTGCTGAACCCGGGCGGCAGGCTCGGCACCACGTAATCCGGCGGCGCGGCTCCGCCCAACAGCATCGCTCCGCTGATGCCCGTCGCCACCAGGTTGCCGGGACCGCCGATGAGCACGTTGCTGCTGGTGGTGGTCGTTTCCGGAAACCCGACCTGCTCGAAGCGCGCCATGCGCACGCCGTTCACGCGCAGCTCCAGCGGCTGCGCATCGGTGGTGCCGAGGAAATCGACTGCGGCATCGGTCAGCGCGTTGCCGCCCAGCGTCCAGGCCGCGGGGCAGGTCGCATCGCCCTTCAGAGCGACGACGGCTCGGCCGGGCAGCTCGGTGTAGTCGGCGTCGTCGGCCGCCTTGAGCGCCACCGCCAGCCAGCCCTGCGCCTGCGGCGGCAGCGGGCCGAAATCCACCTCGGCGGCGAAGCGTCCCGCGTTCAGCCGCACCTCGGGCAATTCGACCGGGCCCGCCAAGGGCAGCGTGCCGTGTTCGCCCGGATAGAGGGTCAGACGCAGGGCGTAGGCGCCCTCGGCCGGCGCCGCGCCGTCGTCGAGCTGGCCGCGGAAGACGAACGGCTGGGCCGCCAGCGGCGTGGCGAGCAGCAGAGCCAGGGTAGCGATCGAGGGACGCAGGGTACGCATGGCGCAGATTCCCGGTTCAGAGTGCTTCGAAGCCGTCGGAGAAGATCGACCCCGGGGCTGGACAGATCGCCGCACTCGCCTTGTGCACGAGCGCGGCTTCGATCCTGAGCAGGCCGTTGCCGGCCGCGACCGGCGGCGCGGGCGCCGCGTGCAGGCGCGCCCGCAGCCGGAAGCGGCCCCGGTCGTCCCAGGTCGCCGGCGTCGCCTCGACGCTGGCGGAGCGCAGGACCTTGGACGGCACGGCCTGGTCCGGCGTCGCGGCCTGCGTCCACGCGGCCGGGCCGAGCAGCGCCAGCAGCGCGATTCCAAGTCGGGCAAGCGGCAGGTTCATGGCGGCACCGGCTGCGCTACGGCGCGACCTCGAACCCGTCGCGGAACAGGTCGTCGAGCGCCTCGTACGCCAGGCACGTGGAGAACTCCGAGGTGTTGCCATCGGCATCGCGCGCGGTCGCCGTGATGAACAGACCATCGAGCGGAACGCCCGAGTACAGGTCGGCCTGGAATGCCACCTGGACCTGCCCGCCTCCGGTGATGGACAGCGTGTGGCTGCCCACCGAGCTCTTGCCTTCGCCGCGCCCGCTGGGGTCGCAGGCGGGGCTGGCATAGAACATCAGCGTGTAGTCGCCGGCGATGCTGTCCAGCGTGCCGGAGACCTCACCCTGCTGCGACAGGCCGCCGGCGAAGCCCAGGACCGGCGCATTCAGCACGCGGTTTGGCAGCAGGTTCGCGAGGGGGTCGGAGTCGTCGTCGTTGGGCGTGGGGCCGTCCTCGCCCAGTTCGATCCCGAGCTGGGCGTTGTCGTGGATGCGGTTGTTCTCGATGCGGTGGCCAAGGCCGCCGCGAATCTGCACGCCATGCCGATCGTTGTGGGCGATGGTGTTGCCGGCGATGAAGCTTCCGTCGGCGGCGTGCGCGATGACGATGCCGGCGCGACCGTTGCCCAGCGGCGTCTCGCCGCTTGCGGCGATGCCGATGCGGTTGTCCTGGATGCGGGTGTTGTGGCTGCTCGTGCCGTTGATCTGCACGCCGGTCAGGTTCAGGCCCGAGATCGTGTTGGCGATCACGAGGTTGTTGGGCGAGTCGGTGATGTGGACGCCATAGCTTCCCGCCGGAACCGACGCCTGGGTGCCGGTCTTGTCCGTGCCCACCAGGTTGCCGACGACCTCCACCACGCGCGCGTCGCCGCGAATGCTCACCCCGCCGGAGCCGAAGTAGTTGCGCCGCGCCGGATCGAGGCCGCCGACGTTCATGTTGCGCACCGGCCCCGCGACCACGACGTCGCGCGCATTGTCGAACAGGGTCAGGCTGCTCCACGCGCCGCTGAACTGGTTGCCCTCGATCCGATGGCCGCGGCCGTCGAGCACCACCACGGCGCCAGTGACGGCGTCGGTGCTCAGCCCAAAGCCGCCAAAGGCCAGGCCGCGCAGCACGACGGCCTGGTCCGTGGCGGTGGTGTGGATGGCAATGGCGTGGCTCATCGCGGTGTCCGGATCGGCGTTCCAGATCGAGATGCAGGGCGAGCCGTTGTAACCGTATGGCGAGGTGTTGAGCGCACCGCCGCTGCCCGACTGGCTGCCGCCGTCGATGATCAGACCGTCGCTGATCGTGGGCAGGGGCGAAGCGATCAGCAGCGCCTTGTGGCAGGAGGTGCCCGGGATGTCGAAGACGATGCGCTGGCGTCCCGGGGTGGCGTTGGCCTGGTTGATCGCGCTGCGCAGCGTGCCGGCGCCGACGCCGTCGCTGGCTGTGGTGACCAGGATGGACGTCGGGATGAACGGGCTGGCGTCGTAGGCGCCGACATCCGGAACCGACGCGATGAGGGTGTCGAAGGTGCGCTGCGGCATGCCGCCGGGAATGGCGTGGGCGCCCGCGTCGATCGCCGGCGAGCCCGGGTTGGGCCGGCCATTGGCGTCGAGCTGCGGATCGCCCGCGACGGTGTCGATGCTGGTTACGCTGCCGGAGGCGCTCGCGTACATAACGTTGCGCAGGCTCACGCCCGCGCCAGGGGCGGCGACGTCGTCCTGGCTGTTGAAGCGCAGGATCGAGTTCGCGACCCGTCCCATGCCCGTGGGCGTGCCGGGCACGCCGATGTAGCGAAAGCCGATCAAGTTGTCGGTCAGGGTGCTGTGCACGACCTCGACCCGGACATCCGGGGCGATGGCGAAGACCGACAGCCCCGCACCGGCGCTGCGCCGGGCGATCAGGTTCTCGACCCGCACGCTGGTGCAGCGCGTCGCGATGTTCAGGGCGGCGCCATTGCTCCCGACCTGCGCGTCCTCGATGCGCAGGCGGTGCAGGCGCATCCCGACGCGCGGTCCGTGACAGGGCAGGCCCTGGTCGAAGACCACGATTCCGCGATTGCGGCGAACGGCGAACTTCGACAGCTCCAGCTCCTCGCCGGTGTTGGCGATGCTCAACCCGCTCGAGGCCAGGTCGAAACCATCGAACACGGTGTCGTCGGGCGTACTGGTAAAGAGCGGCGACGCGCAACCGGGGTTGAACCCGCCGAGCAGGCGCAGCGCGCCGCCGCGGAAACCGGCCGCCAGGGGGTACTCGAGGCCGGCACCGATGTCATACGTGCCGACCTCGAGCCGGACGGTGTCGTCCTCCGCGCTTGCCGCGGCGGTATCGAGCGCCTGCTGCAGCTGCGCCACGTTGCCGGCGGCGACGCAGTGCTCGGCGGCCGAGGCCGGCGCGGCCGAACACAGCGGCGCGAGCAGCATGGCGACGCCGGCCAGGAGTGGATGTCGGTTCGGCTCCGGAAACATGGCGCATCCTGGGCGGTGGGGTCGAGGCGCAGAACGGGAAGCTGCGGCGATTCGTGCCACTCCGCCGTGCCAGCGCATGGGTGGCACGAATGACCCCGCCTTCCCGTTCTAGCGGCCAGCCCCCTTCGAAGGACCGCTGCCATGACCCATTCCAGCACCAATCCGCTGCGGTCCGCGCGCGCGTGCCTGCTGTTGCCGCTTCTTGGCCTTGCGCTGTCCCAGCCAGCGCGCGCGGAGACCGTCTGCGTCGACAGCGCGAGCGAGTTCCTCGCGGCCCTGGACGAGGCCGAAAACCAGGACCAGACGATCAACGTGGTAACCGGCACCTATGGGTTCAGTGCTGGGATCGATCGGCTCCTCGAACACGACGTGCGCATCGTCGGCGGCTGGAATGCCGGCTGCACCGCGCGCCAGCTCGATCCGCGCCTGACCGTGTTCGCCGCCGACGGGCAGCGACTTGACCTATCGAGCCACAGATCGATCCGGGTTGATTCCATCGCCTTCATCGGTGCGGCGCGAATAGTGCTGAGTGCGGGGTGGCCCGGCGGTGGCAACAACAGTTACCTGACGCTCGAACGCGTTTGGTTCCAGGGCATCTGCCCAGCGGGCGCGCCCTGCGACGACCTGTTCGACTCCGAGCGGGCCGTCTCTCTGGCAGGCGAGCGCGTCCTGCTGTCGCTGGTGGTGGTAACCGACACCCATGCCCCCGAATGTGCGGTGCGCATCTTCACGCGTGGATCGAGCGATGCATCGGTGGTGCACTCGCTGTTCACGGAGAATGAAGGTCACGCATTGTGCGTCGGGTTCGACATCGGCGAGCCCAACGAGGATCACGAACTGTTCGTGCAGAACAGCCTGTTCTGGAACAACGCGCAGGATGACCTGGTCACGCGCGAGTCGGCGCGCATCACATTGCGCAACAACATCTACCAAACCGCCGACATGTCCCCCGCTCCGGACGCGACGCCGACCCAGAACCTGAGTGTCGATCCCCTGTTCGAGGACGCCGCTGACTTCGATTTCCGATTGCAGCTCACGTCCCCGGCGATCAACACCGGGCGACTGATGCCGACCTTCATTTCCGAGGAACTCGACCTGGTCGGCAATGCGCGGGTGATCGGCACCGCGCCGGACCGCGGCCCGTTCGAATCGCCCTCGACCGAGAGCACCTTCCAGGTCACCAACACGCTGGACACGGTCGGTCCGGCCGCGACCGGCTCCCTGCGCTGGGCGATCGAGCAGGCCAACGCGACGCCCGGCCTGGACCGGATCCGCTTCGCGCTGCCGGACTGCCCGGCCATCATCAGCCTGGGCGCCCTGCTGCCGGACATCACCGACCGCGTCATCATCGATGGCTACTCGCAGAACGGCAGCGTGCGCAACGCCTCCGAGCGCGCCTTCAACCCAACCCTCTGCGTGGCGGTGCGCGATCCGGCCCTGACCCTGGCGCACGCGCTGCGCGTTCCCGACAGCGTTAACGACGACACCCTGCTCTGGGTCAGCGGTCTGGCCTTCGGTGGCTTCGACGTGGCCGCCGTGCGCATCGCCGGTGGCTCCAACCACTGGGTGTTCGGCAACCAGTTCGGCGGCAGCCTGGGCGGCACGGCGCTGGGCAACAATGCGGTGAACGTGCGCATCGGCGGCACCAGCTTCGACAACCTCATCGGCGGTTCCGACGTCGCGCAGCGCAACCTGATCGCGTCGGCCTACAGCGGCGGCATCGAGCTGCTCGACAACAGTTCCGGCGCAGAAGGCTACGGCACCATCGTGCGCAACAACTTCATCGGCCTGGACGCGGGCGGCGCCGACCCGGCGCCGAATGCGCTGGGCCTGCGCGTGCGTACGAGCGGTAACGCGATCGTCGACAACCACATCGCCGGCAACCAGGGCGATGGCATCCTGATCGAAGGTCCGCTCGCGGTCGGCAACGACATCCGCGACAACGCGATCGGCCTCAAGACCTTCGACTTCTGCCTGCCGCCGTGCACGCCCGACTACGCGCTCGGCAACGCCGGCGCCGGCATCCGCCTGGTCGGGGGCGGCACGGACAACGCCATGCTCGACAACCGCATCGCGCACAACGGCGGCGCGGGCGTGCGGCTCGAGGATGGCCAGCGCAACCTGCTGCTGGGCAACGCGATCAGCGCGAACGGTGCGCTCGGCATCGACCTGCATAGCGCGGGCGTGAACCCGGTCTACAACCAGGGCCTGGCGCTCACCGCCACCTACGCCAACCGCGGCATCAACGCACCGAGCCTGAGTGCCGCGGCCGGAAGCGGCACCGGTGGAAGCGTCAGCGGATCGATCGCCGGACGCAACGGCACCTACGTGCTGCAGGTGTTCCGCAACGCCAGCTGCGACGCCAGCGGCCGCGGCGAAGGTGCCACGCTGTCGACCGCTGGTCTCGCCGCGATCAGCAACGCCGGTATTGGCAGCAATGGCTCGGCAAGCTTCGACCTGCCCTTGCCCTCCGGCGCGAGCTTCGAGGGCGCCGTCTTCACCGCCACCGCCACCGACCTCGATGGCAATACCTCGGAGTTCTCCACTTGCCGCAGCTACGAGATCGCCCTGTGCAACGAGCTGTTCAGGGATGGCTTCGAGGACAATCCGGCGCCGCCGGGTTGCACGCCGCCGTAGCGGCCAGCACGCGCGGGTGGGCAGCGCCCAGCAGGTCCGTCAACGCCTCGATCGCCTGCTGGCGCCAGGCCAGCGCGCCCGCCGCATCGCCTGCGCGCGCCGCGGCGAGGGCGCGCAGCCCCAGGGCCTCGGCGTAGGCATTGCTGCGCGCGTGGCCGTCGCTGCGCAGGGCGAGCAGGGCGGCATCGATCGCAGGCACGCCCGCAGTCTCGCCGCGTTCGGCTTGGAGCAGGCCCAGCGCCGCCTGGGCCAGCCGGTAGTTCGGCTGGCTGCTGGCGCTCGTCTCGAAGACACGCACCGCTTCGCGCAGCGCAGCCTCGGCCGCGCCCGGCCGCTTCGCGTCGCGCAGGGCCAGGCCCAGCTCCATCGCGGCCCGCGCGCCGTCGGGGTGCGCGATGCCCCGGTAGATCGAGTGGCCGCGCTCGGCATGCGCGACCGCCTCATCGCTGCGCTGCTGGAATCGCGCCAGGGCCGAGCGGCAGACCAGGATGCCGGCCAGGATGGGATGCGTGCCATGCAAGCTGCGCTCGGCCAGGGCCTGCGCTGCACGGAGTTCGCGGTCCGCAGCGGCGTAGTCTCCGAGGCCCACCAAGGCCGTACCGCGACCCAGGCCGAGCCAGGCCTGGCGCGATTCGGGCGACTCCGGATCCAGCGCCATCAGGCGCGCGGCCTCGGCGTAGGCCGGCTCCGCCTCGGCATAGCGGTCGCGGCGCAGGGCGACCGAGCCGAGGTTGTTCCAGTCCACCGCCAGGCGCGGGTCGTCGGGGCCAAGCAGGGCGCGGCGCTCGTCGAGGATGGCGCGGTACGCCGCTTCAGCGGCGGCGAGGTCGCCGCGGTAGGTGGCGAGCTTGGCCAGGGTCGTGCGCACCTCGATGCGCGGCAGGGCGCTCTCCGGCCCGGCGCCTTCGAGCAGGGACAGGGCCTCGTCGGCAGCGCGCTGGGCGGCGTCGAGGCGGCTGCGGTTCTGGTGCAGCATCGCGGCCTGGTGCAGGGCGTTCGCCAGCAGGGCGCGCGGCGGGGTCGGCAGGCTGCGCAGCTGCGCGATGCTGGCTTCGGTCAGCGCCAGGGCCTCGTCGCGCGCGCCGAGCGCCGCCAGCGAATCGCCGATCGACGTGCGCAGCTCGGCCTGCGCTTCGGGCTGCTCGGCCAGTTCGCGCTCGATGCGCATGGCCGCTTCGCGCAGCAGGTCGGCCGCGCTCATTTGGGCGCCGCCGCGCGTGCGCTCGGGGTTGCCGGTGCGGAACAGGCTGACGACGAAGCGCTTGACCAGTTCGGCGCGCTGCGCCTGGGTTTCGGCCAGTCGCGCCTGGACTTCGGCGCGCTCGCGCTGGCGTTCGGCGTCGGCCGCGTGGCGGCGCGCAACCTCGGCCTGCCACAGTGCCGCGCCCAGCCCGCCCAGCAGCGACACCAGCGCCAGCAGCGCTGCGATCGCGCCGGCCCTGTTGCGCTGGACCAGCTTGCGCAGGCGGTAGCCGGCACTGTCGCGCCGCGCCGACACGGGCCGACCGTCCAGGTAGCGGCGCAGATCGCTGGCCAGGGCCGCGGCGGAGGCGTACCGGCGCCCAGGCTCGCGTCGCAGGCAGGTGAGCACGATGCTGTCCAGGTCGCCCTCGATCTGGCGCGCAAACCGGTCGCGCTCGCCGGCGCGGGATCCGTAGCCGCGCTGCGCCTGCTCCACGCCGGCACGGCGCAGGGATCGCGCCGGCGGCTCGGGCACCTCCCGTGAGACGGCCTCGATCAGCGCATCCGGGCTGGCGCCGCGGCGCTGGTGCGGCAGGGCGCCAGTGAGCAGCTCGAACAGCAAGACGCCGAGCGCGTAGACGTCGGTGGCGGTGCTGATCGGGTCGCCCTGGATCTGTTCCGGCGCGGCATAGGCTGGCGACATCACGCGCATCCCGGCCAGGGTCTGGGTCTCCTCCGGGTCCTGGTCCAGCAGCTTGGCGATGCCGAAATCCAGCAGGCGCGGCTCGCCGCGCGCGTCGACCAACACGTTGGACGGTTTCAGGTCGCGGTGCACCACCAGCCGCTCCTGCGCGAACGCGACCACCTCGCAGACGCGCTGCATCAGCGCCACGCGCTCGCGCACGCCCAGCGCCCGCTGCGCGGCGTGCACGGTGATCGGTGCGCCGTCGACGTACTCCATCGCGAAATAGGGCCGGCCCTCGTCGTCGAAGCCGCCATCGAGCAGGCGCGCGATCAGCGGGTGTTCGAGCGAGGCGAGGATGCGGCGCTCCTGCGTGAAGCGTCGCAGCAGTTCCTCGCTGTCCATGCCGCGCTTGAGCCGTTTCAGCGCGGCCTGCTGCACAAAGCCGGCGTCGTCGCGTTCGGCCAGCAGCACCTCGCCCATGCCGCCGTGACCAAGCCGGGACAGGATGCGCCAGTGGCCGATATGGCCGCCCACGGGATCGGCTTCCGCAGCCGATGCGGCAACCGCCGCGAGGGCGTCGGGCGCAAGCCGGCCGATACCCTGCTCCAGCGGACCGTCGTCCTGCCCGCTGGCGCGCAGCAACTCGCGCAGCTCGGCAGCGAAGGTCGCGTCGGCCTGTGCCAGGCGCTCGAGTTCGGCATCGCGGCGTTCCGGGGCAAGATCGAGCAGCCGGTCCAGCGCGGCCGACAGGCGCTGCCAGCGCGCCGCATCGCTCACGGGGCCGCCTGCGCCAGTTCGCGGTAGAGGAAGGCGCGCGCCTTGGTCCAGTCGCGCTTGAGGGTGCGCTCCGACTTGCCGGTCGCTGCGACCAGTTCGTCGAACTGCAGGCCGCCGAAGAAACGCAGTTCAACCAGCTGGGCCAGACGCGGATCGATCTCGCCCAGGCGCTGCAGGGCCGCGTCGAGCCTCAGCAGCTGCTCGTCGTGGCCGGCGGCGGCGACGTCGATGGCGGAGTCGAACGAGATCGGATCCAGACCGGCGCCACGCTTCTCGGTCAGGCGGCTGCGCACGTGGTCGACCACGATCTGGCGCATCGCGCGCGCGGCCACGGCGAAGAAATGCTGGCGGTCGTTCAGCGCGAGACCGGCGTTGGCCAGGCGCAGATAGGCCTCGTGCACCAGCGAGGTGGCCTGCTCGACGCCGCGGTTGGCGGCGCGCAGCTGCCGCTGCGCCATGGGGTTGAGTTCTGCATAGACACGCTCGAACAGGAGCGCCTCCGACTGCTTGTCGCCGCCGCGGGCCGCGGCGATCAGCAGGGTGGTATCGGCGGCGAGGTCGGTCACGGGCAGGACTCGATCGCGGGGTGCTGCACGACCCCGCGGCAGACGCTACCACAGCCGCCTCGATGCGGCGCAGCGCGATCCGGAGCAGCGACAGCCGCTGCAGCGCTGAATGCGGGGGATCTGGCCACGGCGACTGCCTTCAGCGCAATAGGCCGCAGCCAGAGCAGAGGACGCAGCACGGGCGTGCCGGCGATGCCCCGAAACGCGAACGGCCCCGTGCGGGGCCGTTCGCTGCAGCGTTTGCGCGGGCCGGTGCCGGCTCAGGCCACCAGCAGCGCCTTCATCTTCTTCATCGCGCCGGCTTCGATCTGGCGGATGCGCTCGGCCGAGACGCCGTATTCGTCGGCCAGCTCCTGCAGCGTGATCTTGCTGCTGTCGTCCAGCCAGCGGCGGCGGATGATGTCGCGCGAGCGCGGATCGAGCCGGGCCAGGCCTTCGCGCAGCGCGTCGAGCTGGTTCTCCTCCTCGTCCGCGCGCTCGTAGGTGAGCGAGGGATCGTCGCCCTGCGCGACCAGGTAGGCGGCGGGCGAGGGTGGGGCGTGGTCGTCGTCCTCGTCGGACGGCGCATCGAACCCGATGTCGCGGCCGTTGAGGCGCGCCTCCATCTCCAGCACCTCGGGCACCGGCACGTTGAGGTCGCGCGCCACCGCCTGGACCTCGGCGTGGTTCATCCAGCCCAGGCGCTTCTTCGCCTTGCGCAGGTTGAAGAAGAGCTTGCGCTGGGCCTTGGTGGTGGCGACCTTGACGATGCGCCAGTTCTTCAGGATGAACTCGTGCATCTCGGCGCGGATCCAGTGCACCGCGAAGCTGACCAGGCGCACGCCCTGGTCCGGGTCGAAGCGCTTGACCGCCTTCATCAGGCCGATGTTGCCTTCCTGCACCAGGTCGCCCATCTGCAGGCCGTAGCCGTTGTAGCCGCGCGCCACGTGCACCACGAAGCGCAGGTGCGAGAGCACCAGGTGGCGGGCGGCGTCGAGGTCTTCCCCGTCGCGGAAGCGGCGGGCCAGATCCTGCTCCTCGTCCAGGCTCAGCACCGGGATGCGGTTGACCGCACCGATGTAGGCGTCGAGCGATCCCAGCGCGCTGGGGATCGGGAGGTTGCTGGCAACCAGGGCGTGACTCATCGACTTCTCCGTCATGGGTCGGACTTTAGCACTCGGGTAGGTGGAGTGCTAATGAAGCATCAGGGTTCCCTTATGCCCGCGGTGCGTTCAGGCAGCCGCAAGCTGGGCGCTTCCCCGCGCGTCCTGAACGCTGGGTGGGGGCTGGCCCAATGCCATTCAAGGGCGGCGTGTCGCACGCCTGGCTGAGACGCGGACTGTGGCTCAGTCAGCGTTCCGCACCGCCTCCAGCGCGGCGACGATCGCCTCCATGCGCTCCATGGCGTGGCGGTAGCCGATGGCCTCGGCGCGGGCATGCGCCTTCCAGGCCAGCAGTTCGATGCCGGCGAGCGGTGGTTCCAGCAGGCAGGCCGCCTGCCGGCGACGACGGTGGCGCGCGGCATCGGAGTTGACCATGCCGGCGCGCAGCAGGAGCTGGCCGATACCGGGACGTGGGCGCTGGCCGAACAGACCGGCGAGCAGTTCCCACCAGGCCGGCAGGTGGTGCTCCTCCAGCGCGCTGCGCGGCGGGAAGCCGCCGCTGACGTCCACCGCGAGGCAGGCGCCGCGCTGGCGGCGGTGCATCTCGGCCACGGGCAGGTTGTCGATCACGCCGCCGTCAACCAGGGTGCGCTCGCGCGTGAACACCGGCGGCAGCAGGCCGGGAATCGCGGTCGAGGCGCGCAGCGCGAGCCAGAGCGGCCCCTGCTCGTGCACCACCAGCTCGCCGCTGCTGAGGTCGGAGGACACGCAGAAGTAGGGGCGGACCAGATCCTGGATGTCGCGCTCGCCGTAGATCGCCTGCAGCAGCCGGCTGGCACGCCGGCCGCGGGTGAGTGAGACCAGGGGCAGGGTCCAGTCCGAGATCGGGCGGTGGCGCACGAAGGTCTCGCTCATCGCTTCCAGCAGGCGTTCCTGCGGCCAGTCGGCCGCGAGGCCGGCGCCGACGATGGCGCCGATGCTGGTTCCGGCCACCGCGTCGACCTCAATGCCGGCTTCGCGCAGGGCGCGCAACACGCCGAGGTGGGCGAAGCCGCGCGCGCCGCCGCCCGACAGCACCAGGGCGGTGGCGCGCCCGGCGATCAGGCGCGCGATGCGCGGCAGGTCGGCCAGGTCGCGCAGGTGGTGTGCGGCGCCGAACTCCGGCCAGGCCGCGCGCCACGCCGCCACGCCGCCGCGCTGCACCCGGCCGCCGTGGTGCAGCAGCAGCTGGCGGTGCGCCGCCCCTGAAGCCGGCGGCAGGCCGGGGTCGAGCGGTGGCTGGGCGGCGTCGGCGAGCAGCAGCACACCGTCGCACTGGCGCACGCACTGCTGGCGCCAGGCCGGGTCCATGTCGCCGAGCAGGATCAGATGGTCCAGTTCGCCCTCGCGTTCGGCGAAGAAGGCCGGCGGGCGTCCGCGCGCGGCCTCGGCATCGAGCAGGGCGCTGCGGCCGAATCGCGCCAGCTCGCGCTGCAGGGCCTCGCCCACCGCGCGCAGCGGCACATCGGCCGTGGCCGGCAGCAGGGCGAAGGTGCGCGGACGCGGCGGGCTGTGCGCGATCTCGGCAAAGCGACGCAGGGCGCCGCGCGCCAGGTCCAGCATGGCCTGCGGGTGCTGGCCGAGCAGGCGCTCGAAGCCCTCGCGCGGCAGGCGCAGCAGTTCGCAGTCACGCACCGCCAGCACGGTGGCATTGCGCGGCGCGTTCGCGATCAAACCCGTCTCGCCCACGCATTCGCCGCCGGTGAGGGTGCCGACCACGGCGACGCGACCGTCGGCCTGCCTGCGCCGCGCCACCAGCCTGCCGGCAAGCAGGACATACAGTGCGTCGGGCGGGGCGTCCTGCTCGAACAGCACCTGTCCGCCCTGCAGCGGGAGCCACTCGACGGCCAGCGCCAGGTCGGCCCTGACCGCCTCCGGCAGTTCGCGGAACACCGGCAGCACCGCGAGCCGCGCGGCGATCTCCGCGCGCTCGGGTGCAGCGGGATGCGGGGCCGGCTGCATGACCGCCTCCGACGAAGGTCCGCCTGCGATTATGCGACGCCGGCTGCGCGGCGTCGCCGCTGCAAGGTGACTTCCGGCACCCGCGATCGCTGACCCCCGGCACCTGAGCCTGGACGCCTGGTCGGCAAGACTGGCGGCGAGCCTCACCTGGAGCCCGCCGTGAACCCCTACGACCTCATCGTCCTGATCCACCTCGCGACCGGCTCGGTCGCGCTCGCCACCTTCTGGCTCGCCGCCTTCGCGCGCAAGGGCGGGCCGCTGCACCGCGCTGTCGGCAAGCTCTTCCTGCTCGCGATGCTGGCGGTGCTGATCAGTGGCGTACCGATGGCGATCAACCAGTTCCTGCAGGGCCGGCCCATCGGCGGAGTGTTCCTGTCCTACCTCGTCGTGCTGGTCAGCACCGGCTGCTGGTCGGCCTGGTTCGCGCTGCGCTACAAGCGCGAACCGGCGCGCTTCTACGGCCGCACCAATGCCGTGCTGAGCGTGCTGAACCTGGCCAGTGGCGCCACGGTCTCGATCCTCGGCGCGGTCATCGGCTCGCTCCTGCTCGGCGGCTTCGGCATGGTGGGCGTGCTGATCGGCATCGGTGGCCTGCGCGCCCTGCGCCGCAACGAGCGCCCCGGCAACTGGTGGCTGAAGGAGCACTACGGCGCCATGCTCGGCAACGGCGTCGCCACGCACATCGCCTTCCTCGGTATCGGCCTGCGCCGGCTGCTGCCCGAACTCGACCTCGGCGCGCTGCAGATGCTGGCCTGGTTCGGCCCGTTGGTCGTGGCGGGGCTGGCGGGGCTCTGGCTCGACCGCCGCTACGGCCGGGCGCCGGTGGCGCGACGCGCCGCCCCGGCCGCGGCGGGTTGAGCGAGGTTCAGTCGGGCAGTGTCTCGAAGCCGCTCGCGAAGATCGGCGCCGGGCGTTCCGCCACCGACCAGGCGAAGTCGATCGCGATCGCGTCTTCCCCATCGCTCACCGTCAGGCTGACGGTGTACGCGCCCAGCGAGCCCAGCGGCAGGGTGCCTCCGATCTGGCCGGTGGGTGAAAGGGTCAGGCCCGGCGGCAGGCCGAGGGCGGAGAACTGCAGGGCGTCGCCGTCGGGATCGGAGAATGCCGGCGCGAGGTCGAGCGCGATCACGTCCTCCTCCAGGCTGCTCTGGTCGGCCAGCGCCGCGCCCTGCTGCGGGGCGCGGTTGAGGTTGTCGACCTGCCAGTCGAAGCCGACCTGCAGCACGTCCTCGCCATCGTCGACGCTGAGCGTGACGCTGTAGCTGCCGGCCGCGTCGAAGCCGAGCGTGCCTTCCACCAGGCCATTGGCGTCGATGCCAAGGCCTGGCGGCAGGCCCAGCGCCGAGAAGGCCAGCGCATTGCCGTCCGGGTCGCTGAACGGCGGCGCGAGGTCGAGCGAAACGGTGTCGCCCTCGGTGTTCGATGGATCAGCTACCGGACCCGTGGCCACGGGCGGGCGGTTGACGTTGTTCACCGTCCAGGTGAACGCGTCGGCGATGCTGAAGGCGCCATCGAAGGCGCTCACGCTCACCGCATAAACGCCGCTGGCGTCGAAGCCGGGCGTGCCGCTGATCAGGCCCGTGCTGCTGATCGAAAGCCCGGGCGGCAGGCCATCGGCGCTGAACTCGAGCGGATCGGATTCGGGGTCGTCGAAGTTGGCGGAGACATCGAGGCTCACCGCCGCGTTCTCGAAGGTGTCCTGGTCGGCGATCGGCGCGACGACGAACGGTGGCTGGGATTCGGCGCCTTGAAGGCGCCAGACCTGCGAAGCCGCGACGACATAGAGGTGCCCAGCCTCGTCTTCGCCAAAGCTGGTGAGACCGAAGCCGAGGCTCTGGAAGGGGGCTCCTCCGACTGGCTGGCTCCAGGCCACGCCATTGAAGTCCGAGGCCCAGACCTGGCCGCCGCAGTAGTCGCCGAAGAAGTAGCGCCCCTGCGCATCCAGCACCGGGCCGCGGTAGCGGTAGCCGCCGGTGATGGCGCAGCCGACGCTGGTCGGGTAGTCGATGATCGGTGCGGTCAGTCCCGCGGTAGCGCAGGAGCCGGCGTAGTTCGACGTTCCCTCGCAGAGGTTCCAACCGAAATTGAGCCCGCCCGCGCTGGCAGCCGGTTCGAAGCTGACTTCCTCCCGCGTGCCCTGGCCCACGTCGCCGATGAAGAGATCACCGGTGGCGCGGTCGAAGGACCAGCGCCAGGGATTGCGCAGGCCCCAGGCCCAGATCTCGTCGCAGCCGCTGGCCGGATCGGCGCCGATGAACGGATTGTCGGCCGGGATCGCGTAGTTGGCCGATCCATCGCCGGCCGAGGCGCAGAGACCATTGGCACCGGCCGGCGTGCTGGCGTCCACGTCCAGGCGCAGCATGGCGCCGAGCAGGGCACGCGAGTCGGGATTGCCGCCGCTGTTGACGAACCCGGCATCGGCTGGGCATTCGCTGCGGTTGCCATCGTTGGCGGGCAGCTGGCCGGCACTGATGGTCTGGCCGCGGTTGCAGGGATCCCCGCTCCAACCGCCATCGCCGAGGCCGAAGTACAGGTAACCGTCGGGTCCGAAGTCGATGCCGCCGCCGTTGTGGTTGGAGAAGTCCTGATCGATCCGGATGACTTCGGTACAGGTGGCGAGGTCGGCCTCGCTGAGCGTATTCGTAGCGGGATCGGCCATGGTGAAGCGGGCGACATACGAATCCCCGCCGCTGGCGGTGAAGCTGACGAAGACCATTCCATTGGTCTCGAAATCCGGATGAAAAGCCAGGCCCAGCAGGCCACGCTCGCCGCCGCTGGTGAATCCCACCGTCACCGGCTCGGCGGAAGCGCTCGGGCGGCACTGCGTGGCCCCGCTAAGGGACAGGAAGTTCGCCCCCTGCAGCACGCCGTTCACCACCACCCGCACCTGTCCGCCCTGCTGGATCACGAACAGCCGGCCGCTGCCGTCGCCCGCGTGCATGATGC
>JANJTY010000012.1 GCA_024710865.1 Lysobacteraceae bacterium
TAGCCACGGTGCAGGTTGCGGAATTCCAGCGCCGGCTCGCTCTCGAGCTTCTGGATGAAGTGGCAATGCCCGTAAAGGCGGCTGAGGAAGGCCGACAACCCGGCGCGGCGGCGGTCGCCCTCGGCCAGCACGGCGACACGCACGCGGGTGGCCTGCACCACCTCGCGCAGGCTCAGGCAGCCCCAGGCCAGGTAGGGCGACAGCCTTGAACAGGCACTCGGCGCCTTCAGCGGCGACGAAATGCCGCCACGGTACTGCCCGCTGCGCTGGTCGAGAAAGTCATTGAGCACGTCGAGCGCGGCGCGCCGCCCGCCGCGCTGGCGCCGCGGGGGCTCGAAGACATCGAGACCGAGCGCCGCCGCCTCCGGCGCGCGCGCGCCGGGCTTCAACAGCGCCGGTGGCGTGACGAAGACGAGGGCTGCGGGCAGCACCGCCTGCGGCGCCGCCACATGCGCCTCCCAGGCAGCCTGCCAGCGGTCGCGGTCATCGAGCCTGCGCACGACGCCAAACTGTGGCAGCTCATGCCAGCGTACCCCGCGCGCCCGACACCAGCGCGCCACCGCGCGATCACGCGCATAGCTCGCCCCGTTGCCGGTCTCCTCGTGCGCGTACAGCTCGGTGAATGGGGCGGCCGCGTGCAGGCGGTCGAGTACCTCCACGGCCTCACCCACCAGCAGGTGCAGGCGTCCTCCCAGGCGGCGCAGCCCGGCATGCAGCTCGCGCGCCGCTTCGAGCATGAACTCGTAATGCTGGCGTGCGGCGTCGGGCTGGCCCCACAGCGAAGGCTCGACGATCAGCACGCACAGCACCGGCCCGCGCCGCGCCGCCGCTGCGAGCGCCGCGTGATCGGCCAGGCGCAGGTCACGCTTGAACCAGACCAGGCCGTAGCTCATCACGCACGTTCGCCAGCACGCGCCCGGCAAGCGCATGGCCGCTGAGCCAGGCCCCCTCGACACGGCCGCCATTGAGCCAATCGCCGCACAGGCCAAGGCCGGCCCCCGCATGCCAGGCGCAGCCGCCGTCCACCTCCGACGCGGTGATCGCATAGCGCCACCGATGCGCCGCCCAAGCCAGCGGTGCGCCGCCGCCAAGCTCGCAGAATGCGGCGATGAGCGCAGCGGCCACGTGGTCGGGGCTGTCTTCCAGATGCGCCTCGCTCCACTCGGCGCTCGCATGCAGAATCCAGGTCTCGGCGCCCTCGCGCCCCGGCTTGCTGGTGTCACGCGCGATCCAGCGCAGGGGCCCGCAATTGACAAAGGCGGCATCGAAGTCGAGCGCGAGCGGCGTCTCGAAGCGCAACATCAGCGCCCAGCACGCCTGCATGCGCGCACCTCCGGCAAGCTCGGCCAGCGCGGGCAGGACCGGCTGCAACAGAGGCAGGGCCTGCGGCGCAGGCACGGCAAGCAGCACACCGTCGAAGGCCTCGGCGAGCACGCCGCGCTCGGCAGTGGCCAGTTCCCAGCCATGTTCGTAGCACTGCAAGGCAGTCACCGTGGTCTGCACGCGCAGGTCCAGCCCATCAGCAAGCAGGCGCGCCGGCGCCGTCATGCGTGGCGTGCCGACGTAGCGCGCCTCGGCACCGCCGCTATCGCGCCGCCGGTCGGCATCGAACACCACCAGCCGCGGCTCCCAGCGCGCCGCCGCGCCTGCAGCCTGCCAGCGGCCGAGCTCGGCCTGGAACGCCGGGTCGCGCGCAGTGAAGTACTGCGCGCCATGGTCGCAGGCCCAACCCTCGCCGCGGCGCGTGCTCATGCGCCCGCCGGGTCCCCGGCTCTTGTCGAACAGCGTGACGCGCACACCTGCAGCGGCAAGCGCGCGGGCGCAGCACAAGCCGGCGATTCCGGCGCCAACGACGGCGTAGTGGAGAGGCGGGTTCATGGGAGCCTCCGTGGTGAAGGGAAGTTGGGCAGCGCTTCGGCGCGGCCGAGTCAGCAAGCCGAAATATACTCTCTTTGTCCTGGACAAAACAGAATTCAGTTACTAGCATCAGCCTCATAAACGCATTTCTAGCGCAGATAAGCACGTACGCCCAATAAATCGTCCTGGACATCTACCGTACAGTGACGATCATTCGAGTCCACTTCAGCAGTCTCCGAAAACCCTTGGCGGCCCCTGACCCGATGAACATCGCCTCTACCAACCCCATGCCCGGCGACAGCCCGAAGCTGCCCGGCACCGCCCGCTGGCTCGGCTATGGTGGCCTGATCCCCTTCCTCGTGCTCGCGCCCGCCAGCCTGCTCGACGCCCATCATGGCCTGGCCTGGAGTGACGCGCTGTACGCCTACGGCGCGGTGATCCTCAGCTTCGTATGTGCGCTGCACTGGGGCTTCGCGATGAGCCTGCCCGGCCTCACCGACAGTCGACGGGTGCGCACCATGCTGTGGAGCGTCGTACCCTCGCTGATCGCCTGGCCAGCGCTGCTGCTGGTGCCGATGGAGGCTGCCGCCTTGCTCGTGAGCGGCTTTGTGCTGCACTACCTGCAGGACCGCCGCCTCGCCCGCCATGCCGCACTGCCAGCGTGGTACCTGCCGCTGCGCCTGCAGCTCACCGTCGTGGCTTGCCTGAGCCTGGTGGCCGGCGCCTTCATCCCGCTACCGTGATGTGCTTCAGATCCACCCTCTGACCGGGAGGCAATACGCATGAACACGATGGCCCGCGCCACTGCAGTACCAGGTGGCCGCCTCGCCCGGCTCGCGCGCCTGGGTTCGCTCGCCACCGGCGTCGCCGGCGGCATGATTGCCGAGGGCGCACGCCAGCTGGCGGCAGGCAAGCGGCCGACGGTGGGCGACCTGGTACTGACCCCCGCCAACGCCCGCCGCGTGGCCGACCAGCTCGCGCAGCTGCGCGGCGCGGCGATGAAGGTCGGCCAGCTGATGTCGATGGATGCCGGCAACCTGCTGCCGCCGGAGCTTGCCGCGATCCTCGCCCGCCTGCGCGAGGACGCGCGCACGATGCCGATGAGCCAGGTCGTGCAGGTGCTGGAAACGCACTGGGGCCAGGGCTGGGAGCAGGGTTTCGAGCGCTTTTCGTTCACGCCGTGCGCCGCGGCGTCGATCGGCCAGGTGCATCGCGCCCGCACGCACGACGGTCAGGAACTGGCGATCAAGCTGCAGTATCCGGGCGTGCGTCGCAGCATCGACAGCGACGTGGACAACGTCGCCACGCTGCTGCGCGTCTCGGGCCTGCTGCCGCGCGCACTGGAGCTTGCCCCGCTGCTCGAGGAGGCCAAGCGCCAGCTCCACGAGGAAGCCGATTACCTGCGCGAAGCAGGCAATCTGCAACGCTTCACAGGCCTGCTCGGTGCCGACGCCGATTTCGTGCTGCCCGCCCCGGTGCATGCACTGACCCGCAGCGACATTCTCGCCATGCACTGGGTTGAAGGCGTCGCCGTGGAATCGCTCGACAGCGCCGCGCAGCCGGTGCGCGACCGCATCGCCGGCCTGCTCATCGGCCTGTTGTTCCGCGAGCTGTTCGAGTTCGGCCTGGTCCAGACCGACCCGAATTTTGCCAACTACCGCTACGACGCCGCCAGCGGCCGGATCGTGCTGCTCGACTTCGGTGCCACCCGCGCCTATTCGATGACGGTCGTCGACGCCTACCGCCGCCTGATGAGCGGCGCAATCCGCAACGACCCTGCAGCGATGAGCGCGGCCGCGCAGGAGATCGGCTACTTTCAGGAACACCTGCACGCCAGCCAGCGCGATGCCGTAATCGCACTCTTCGCCGAGGCCTGCGAGCCACTTCGCCATGACGGAGCCTACGACTTCGGCGCCAGCGACCTCGCCCGCCGCATCCGCGACGCCGGCCTGCGACTGAGCATGGAGCGCGACTTCTGGCACACGCCGCCTGCCGACGCCCTGTTCCTGCACCGCAAGCTGGGC
>JANJTY010000022.1 GCA_024710865.1 Lysobacteraceae bacterium
AGTTGCTGCGCTTGATGTTGCCGGTCAGCTTGCGCAGGGCCTGGCTCATCAGGCGCGCCTGCAGACCGACCTGCATCTCGCCCATCTCGCCCTCGATCTCGGCGCGCGGGGTGAGCGCGGCGACCGAGTCCACGACGACCACATCGACCGAGTTCGAGCGCACCAGCATGTCGGCGATCTCCAGTGCCTGCTCGCCGGTGTCGGGCTGGCTGACCAGCAGGTCGTCGATGTTGACGCCCAGCTTCTGCGCATAGACCGGGTCGAGCGCGTGCTCGGCGTCGATGAAGGCGGCGGTGCCGCCGGCCTTCTGGCACTCGGCGATCACCTGCAGGGTGAGGGTGGTCTTGCCCGAGGATTCAGGACCGTAGATCTCCACCACGCGGCCCTTGGGCAGGCCGCCGATGCCCAGCGCGATGTCGAGCATGAGCGAGCCGGTGCTGATGACCTCGGCCGCCTCGGCGCTCTTGTCGCCCATGCGCATGACCGCGCCCTTGCCGAACTGCTTTTCGATCTGCGACAGCGCCGCGGTCAGGGCGCGCTTCTTGTTCTCGTCCATGTTGGCTCCGTGGAAAGGTGGGAAACGGTGCGGTGATTGTGGGCGGGCGCGGGTCTCAGGAATTGAGACCCGGAAGGGGCGCCGCTGCCGGCAAGGCCAAAGTATCCCACAGCGCGTCGTGACGCCGTCCGCAAAGCCCGCGCCAGGGCGTAGGAAAACGCCCCATCCCAGGCCGTGCCCGCGCGGAACCCGCGGCCGTGCCTGTGCTAGCATCGGGCCCACATGCGAGGCGCCAGCGCCGCGCGGGATCGGGCCGTGGGAGCGGCCCGTGCAATCAGCCACCGGGGGGAAGGCCAGATGTCGTCACTGCTGCGACTGATGAAGCAACTGGGGTCCGATGCGGCCCTCGCCAAGGAGTACCACGACAATCCCAAGGCGGTGATCGACCGCTTCGGTCTGTCGGACGAGGAACGGCGCGCACTCCTGGAAAAGGACTACGCCGCGATCAAGCGACTCACCGGCCTGAAGGACGGCCAGTTCGCCACCAACTCGACCGTCGCCGCGTACGACACCTGAACCCGGCCGGCGCGCTCTTCCGATCAGGCCAGAACCCTGTGCGCGCCGTGCCCTCGCCCGCCCTGGCCGCCGTGCTGGCGGCAATGGTGCTGACAGGATTCGCCGCGGACGTCGTCCGCGGGCGCGACGTGTCGCCCGAGGATCGCGTCGCCGAGATCGAACGCCGAAACATCTCCGCCCCGTGGCGCGAGTCGGCCGCGCTGATCGAAGCCCTGCGCCGTGAGCGGATCGAGCTCCCCGCCGACCTGGCGGCGCGGGTCGAACTGGTGCGCGCGCGCAACCTCGCCCTCGAGGGCCGCAACCGGGAAGCCGCGGAGGTGCTCGCTCCGCTGCTGCAACCGGCGGACAGGACGGTTGATTTCCGCCTGCGCGCGATCATCCTGCGCGTCAACGTGGCGGCGAACGACGCCGATTACGCCACCGCCTTCACCTGGCTCGACAAGGCCCTCGACCTGCTCGAGGACAGCGCCGTGGAGCACCCCCGCGTGCTGGGAATGGCCTCCTACCTGCACCTGCGCGTCGGCGCGGAGCCCAAGGCGATCGACTACGCCACGCGCGCGCTGCGCGCGGCGCGCCCCCTGCAGGACTCGCGCGAGGAATGCATGGCGCTTTCCTACCTTGGGCAGGCCCAGCGCGCGGACGGCGAACTGCTGGCCGCCGAACAGGCGCACCGGGAACAGATCGCCGCTTGCGAGCGCTCCGGCGATCCGGTGTTCGTGGCCGATGCACACCGCAACCTGGGCCGTAGCCTGCTGGAGCAGGGTCGACCGGAGGCCGCGCTGTCCTGGCTGGATGGCTCCCTGCAGCGCTTCGAGCAGGTCGGTTACGAGCCGGGCGTGCACGAAACCCGCCTGCTCGCCACCGATGCGCGGGTCCAGTCCGGCGGGACCCAGCCCGGACTGGTCGAAGCCTTGCGCACGAGCCTCGCCTACTTCGAGTCGGCGCCGCACTGGGCCAACATCGAGCATGCCCACCGCGTGATGGCCCGACTCGCCGAACTCGATCAGCGCCATACCGATGCCATCGCCCATCTGCAAAGGGCCATGGACGCCCTCAAGCAGGTCGAGGAGGAGGCGCGCCAGCGTCGCCTGGCCTACCTGCAGGTGCAGTTCGACACGCGCCTGAAGGAGCAGCAGATCGCCCTGCTCGAAGCCGATCGGCAGCGCCAGGCGGCAGAGCTCAGCGCCAGCCAGCGCGCGCGCTGGCTGCAGGCGCTCGGCATCGGCAGCCTGCTGGCCACGACCGTCCTGCTGTTCCTGATGTTCGGTCGCGCCGCGACCCAGCGACGTCGCTACCGCGAGCTGTCCGAGCGCGATGGCTTGACCGGACTGCTGAACCACCAGCAGGTGCGCCAGCGCGGCGAACGCGCCTTTGCCCACAGCCGCCGCAGCCTGCGCCCATTCACCGCGGTGGTCGCCGACATCGACCACTTCAAGCGCATCAACGACCGTTACGGCCACGCCGCCGGCGACGCCGTACTGCGCCAGCTGGGCGCATTGCTGGCCGAGGTGTTCCCGCCCGAGGCGCTGCTCGGCCGCAGCGGTGGCGAGGAGTTCACCATCCTGCTGCCGGCCACGGCCGAGCAGACGCGCTTCCTGATCGAGGACCTGCGCGGCCGCATCGAGCCGGTCACGATCTACGGCCACCGGGTCGAGTACAGCCTGAGCTTCGGCCTTTGCCAGGCCACCGAGCGTCAGGCCGCGCTGGAACAGACCCTGCGCGCCGCCGACATGGCCCTGTACGAGGCCAAGCGCGGCGGCCGCGACCGCGTCTGCGACGCGACCCACCAGCCCGAGCCGCGCCGGCCGGGCGCCGAACTGGTGGTGGTGGGCAGCGGCATCCAGCTGGCCCGCCACGTCAGCCAGCGCTGCCTGTCCGAGATCGAAGAGGCCGAGGTGGTGCTGGCGCTGACCGATGGCGCCGCCTTCGGCATGCTGCGCGAACTGCGCCCGGACCTGATCGACCTGCGTATCCACTACGGCGAGGGCAAGGACCGGCGCCAGACCTATCGTGAGATGGACGCGGCCATCATGGCCGAGCTGCACGCGGGCAAGCGCGTCTGCGCCGTGTTCTACGGCCACCCGGGCGTCTTTGCCGACGTGCCGCACGCGGTGATCCGCAAGGCGCGCGAAGCCGGCTTCCCGGCACGCATGGAGCCGGGCATTTCAGCCGAGGCCTGCCTGTACTCCGACCTCGGCATCGACCCCGGGCGGCACGGCGTGCAGTCGCTGGAGGCCACGCGCTTCCTGGTCGAGGACCGTCCGATCGACAACCGCAGCCTGCTGCTGCTCTGGCAGGTGGCGCTGACCGGCGACCTGGCCTGCACCCGCTTCCACGCCGATCCCACCGAGCTACGCCGCCTGGTCCAGCGCCTGCAGCTCGACTACCCGCCCGAGCACGAGGTGATCCTGTACGAGGCCGCGCAGCTGCCGGTCGAGCCCTTCCGCGCCGAACGCCTGCGTCTGTGCGACCTGCCGCTGGCCCGCTTCGAGGAGTACACCACCCTGGTGGTGCCGCCGCGCACGGACCTGCGTCCAGCCTCGCCCGAACGCCTGCTGGCGACCTATGCGCGGCCCGCCGCCGGCGAACCCGGCAAACCGCCGGAGCACCCCGGCGCGCGGTGAGGCTGTGGCGCGCCGCTCAGGCGCGCGCGAGCAATCGGAGAAGACCGCGCAGGGCGGCCTCGACCGTCTGCCGCCGCACCGCCTCGCGATCGCCG
>JANJTY010000027.1 GCA_024710865.1 Lysobacteraceae bacterium
CCGCGCCCCGGGGGGGTTTGGTGGGCGTGTCGTGCGGGGGCCCCCACAATACCCGCCCGCGTCACCTCGTCGTCCCCACGCCGCATGTGGTGATGCGGTTCGCTGCGCTCACCGCGTCCTACGAGGCCGGGCTGGCATGAACGCTCTGCCTGCTCCGTAGGATGCGGTGAGCGCCAGCGAACCGCATCGCTCCTCGCATCCACCGCCACAGATCATCGCTTGCCGACGGAGCGAGTCCGGCGCAGGATTCGGCGCTCCGAGTGCCCGGACCCACGGCATGACCGATTACCGCCGCGTGCACACGCCCGGCGCGACCTGGTTCTTCACCGTTGCGCTGATGCATCGCCGCGGCAACCGCTTGCTGGTCGACCGCATCGACCTGCTTCGGTCCGCTGTCTCCGATGTGCGCGCACGACACCCGTTCAAGGTCCGGGCCTGGGTCGTCCTCCCCGAGCATCTGCACATGCTCTGGACCCTGCCCGAGGGCGACGCCGCCATCGGCTTGCGCTGGGGCCTGATCAAGGCGCGCTTCTCGCGGCAGGTGCCGCATGGCGAGAGGCGCAGCGACAGCCGCCGCGGGCGTGGGGAGCGCGGCATCTGGCAGCGTCGCTTCTGGGAGCATCGCATCCGTGACGAGGGCGACTTCGCCCGGCATTGCGACTACATCCACTGCAACCCGGTCAAGCGCGGTCTGGCTGAACGCGCCTGCGACTGGCCGCACTCCAGCTTCCGCCGGTTCGTCGAACGGGGCGTGTACGCGATGGACTGGGCGGCAGACCCGCCTACCCGGCCCGATTCGGCCGGCGAGTGACGCGGCACGCTCCGGTTGGAGGGTCATCGATGCGGTTCGCCGACGCTCACCGCATCCTACGAAAGCCGACCGCGCCGGCCGTCGCAGTGTCTCCGTAGCTGCGTTCCCAGCCGCCGTAGGATGCGGTGAGCGCCAGCGAACCGCATCGCTACTGGCGTTTTGCGAAGGGCGCCGCTGGCCTCGATAGCCGCCCCTCACCCACCCCGAAACGCAATGAAGTACATCAGCGCCACATTGCAGCCCAGCAGCGGGATCGCGGTGCCGATCTGGGCGCGGATGACGGCGTGCGGGTCCTTCAGCTCGAGCAGGGCCGCGGGCACGAGGTTGAAGTTCGCTGCCATCGGCGTCATGAGCGTGCCGCAGTAGCCCGAGAGCATGCCGATGGCGGCGAGCGAGGCGGCGTCGGCGCCGTGGCCCTGCACCAGCAGGGGCAGGCCGATGCCGGCGGTGATGACGGGGAAGGCGGCAAACGCATTGCCCATGATCATGGTGAAGCCGGCCATGCCGAGCGCATAGGCCAGCACCAGCACGAAGCGGCTCTCGCCCGGGATGCCGGCGCGCACCAGGCCGGCCACGGCATCGCCCACGCCGGTGGCGCCGAACACCGTGCCGAGGGTGGCCAGCAGCAGCGGCAGCAGGGCGGCCCAGCCGATCGCATCGAGCAGGCGGCGCGACTGCTCCACCGACGACAGCGGCGAACGACGCGTCAGCCGGCAGGCGACGCTGACCGCGATCAGGCAGGCCACGCCCAGCGCGACCAGGGTGGTCTGCTCGCTGCCGAACAGGCGCCGGCCGCCGATCTCGACGTCCTTGAGCAACACCGCGCAGAGCAGGGTGATGGCGGGAATCAGCAGCGCCGGCACGAACAAACGATGCCCGAGGCGCGCCGCTTCCGCGCGCTTCTCGGCCGCCGGGCTTTCCTCGTAGCTGCCGCGGCGCAGGCCGCCGAAGCCGGCCAGCCCGGCGAGCGCGAGCACCATCAGGCCCATCAGCCAGGACGGCAGGCGCTCGCCCACCAGCATGGCGATGGCGAGCATTCCCCAGAACGCGGCGGTGCCGAAGCGGCGCGGATTGCCGCGGTCGCGCAGCGACTGCCAGGTGATCGCGGCGAAGAAAATCCCGGTGAGCCAGTAGACCAGCTGCAGGGTGATCATGCGTCGGCTCCGCGCGCGTCCAGCGCGCGCGCCTGCTGCGCCAGTTCGCCCGCCAGGCGGCGTTCGAAGCGCAGCACGCGCGCGGCGTGGATGGCGAAGGCGCAGAGCGCGGTGGGAATGCCCCAGAGCGCGATGTGCAGGGGCTCGACCAGGATGCCGTTGTCGGCCAGGAAGGCCTGCATCAGCAGCACCGCGCCGAAGGCGATGAAGACGTCCTCGCCGAAGAACAGGCCGACGTTGTCGGTCGCCGCCGACATCGCCCGCACCCGCTCGCGCTGCGCATCCGACAGCGCCGCGTGACGCGCTTCCACCGCGCCCTCGGCCATCGGCGCGAGCAGGGGCCGCACCGTCTGCGGATGCCCGCCGAGGCTGGTCAGGCCGAGCGCGGCCGCGCCCTGGCGCAGGGCGAGGTAGGCGATCAGCAGGCGGCCCATGGTGGCGCCGCGCAGGCGCGCGACGAAGGCCTGCGCGTGCTCGCGCAGGCCGTGGCGTTCGAGCAGGCCGATCACCGGCAGGGTCAGCACGAACAGCAGCAGGAAACGCTGGCGGGTGAAGGCCTCGCCGAACAGCTCCAGCAGCGGGAGGAGCGCCTTGCCGGCGACCAGGCCGGTGACCAGGCCGGCGCTGACCACGACCAGGGCCGGATTCAGGCGCAGGGCGAAGCCGGCGATGACCCAGAGCACGCCGACCAGGGGCCAGTAGTTTGGACTCATGCCGCGGGGCTCGCAGGATGGAAAGCCCGCAGTCTAAGGCGCGGGTCCGCTTCGCGCGGCGGCGACGGGGCGCTTGCTAAGGTAGCGGCTCACTGCTGGAGCCCATCCCTCATGCCGGACCGACTTCGTCGCCACCTTCGCCCCGCGTTCGCCGCACTCGCCCTGCTGCTGATGCTGCCGGCCGTGGCCCAGGAGCCCGCGCCGGTGCGGGTGACGACGCCCGAGCCGGCGCGCTTCGGCGAGCGCTTCAGCCTCACCGGCAGCCTCACCGCCGAGCGCGATGCCGACCTGTCGCCGCGGGTGGACGGGCTGGTCGCGGCGCTGCGCGTGGATGCGGGCGAGCGGGTCGAGGCCGGTCAGATCCTGCTCGAACTCGATGCCACGCTGGCCGGTCACGCGCTGGCGCGCGCGCGTGCCGCCAGCGCCGAGGCCGCGGCGCGGGTCGCCGAAGCGCAGCGCCTGCTGGACGAGGCCGCGCGCGCGGGGAACGCGCTGCCCGCCACCCAGCTCGCCACGCGCGAGGCCGAGCTGCGCCTCGCCGAGGCCAACCTCGCGGCGGTGCGCGAGGCCGAGCGCGAGCAGGCCGAGCTGCTCGCCCGCCACCGCCTGCCGGCGCCCTTCGCCGGCGTGATCGCCGAGCGCCGGGTGGACGAGGGCGAGTGGGTCACGCGCGGTACGCCGGTGCTGCGCCTGGTGGCGCCGGCGCCGGTCCGGCTCGACCTGCGCGCGCCGCAGGAGCGCTACGCCGAGCTGACCGATGCGGTCGAGGTCCGCGTCTTCCCCGATGCCGCGCCGGGCGAGCCGCTGCCGGCCCGCATCGAGGCGCGCGTGCCGGTCACCGATGCGGGCGCGCGCACCTTCCTGCTGCGCCTGCGCGTCGAGGATCCGGCCGGGCGCCTGCTGCCGGGCATGTCGGCGCGGGCCGAGTTCGCCCTGCCCGCGAGCGAGCCGGCGCTCGCGGTGCCGCGCGATGCCCTGCTGCGCCAGCCCGACGGCGGCTACAGCCTGTTCGTGGTCGAGGGCGAGGGTGCGAGCGGCGTGGCCCGCCAGCGCAGCGTGCGCGTGCTGCGCGACCAGGGCGCGATGGTGGCGGTGGGCGAGGGCATCGCCGCGGGCGAGCGCGTCGTGGTGCGCGGCAACGAGGCCCTGCGCGACGGCCAGGCCGTGCGCGTCGAGGGGCCGTGAGCGCCATGGGCTTCGACACCGTCCTGCGCCACGGCACCCTCATCGCGGTCGCGGTGTTGATCGTCTGCCTGCTCGGCATCGCCGCCTCGCTGCGCGTGCCGGTGCAGATGATTCCCGACCTGGAGGTGCGCACGGTCAGCGTCGACACGCGCTGGCCGGGGGCCACGCCGCAGGACGTCGAGCAGGAGATCCTGCTCGAACAGGAGCGTTTTCTCCGCACCGTGCCCAACCTGCGCCGCATGGTGTCCTCGGCCCGCACCGGCCGCGCCACCATCGAGCTGGAGTTTCCCTTCGGCGTCGACATCAACGAGACCCTGATCCGGGTCAGCAATGCGCTGAACCAGGTCTCGGGCTATCCGGAGAACGTGGACCAGCCCAGCCTCTCGGCCAGCTCGTTCTCGCAGAACGCCTTCATGCACTTCCGCATCGCGCCGAGCGGCGGCGGCCCCGCGCTCGACCTCGACATGATGCGCGACTTCGTCGACGACCAGGTCCGGCCCAGGCTGGAACGCGTGCCGGGCGTGGCGATGGTGCAGATCGGCGGCGCGGCCGAACGCCAGGTGCGAATCGAGCTGGATCCGGCGCGCCTGGCCGAGCGCGGCCTCGCCATGACCGACGTGCGCGACGCCCTGCGCGCGCGCAACCGCGATGCCTCCGCGGGCGATCTCGACAGCGGCAAGCGCCGCTTCCTGGTGCGCAGCATGGGCCGCTTCGAGCGCCTGGCCGACATCGAGGAGCTGGTGCTGGCCGAGCGCGGCGGCGCCCTGGTGCGCCTGCGCGACGTGGGCCGCGTCCAGCTCGACCACTACGAGCGGCGCGACGTCTCCTACTACAACGGCCAGCCCGCGCTCAGCCTGTCGGTGCAGCGCGAGCCCGGTTCGAACGTGATCGAGACCAAGCGCGCCATGCTGCCGGAGGTGGAGCGGATCAATGCCGACCTGCTCGGTCCGATCGGCCTGGCGTTGATCCTCGGCAGCGACGACGTGCGCTACGTCGAGGAGTCGGTCGCCAACGTCTGGCGCAACCTCGCCCTCGGCGCGCTGCTCGCGACCCTGGTGATGTTCGCCTTCCTGCGCTCGGCGCCCGCCACCCTGATCGGCGTGGTGGCGATCCCGATCTGCACCATCGCGGCCTTCGCCGGCCTGCTGCTGGCCGGGCGCACCCTCAACGTGATCTCGCTCGCCGGCGTGGCCTTCGCCATCGGCATGACGGTGGACAACACCATCGTGGTGCTGGAGAGCATCGACCAGGCGCGGCGGCGCGGCCTGGACCGCTTCGCCTCGGCCGTGGCCGGCGTGCGGCGGGTGTGGCCGGCGGTACTGGCCTCGACCCTGACCACGGTGCTGGTGTTCGCGCCGATCCTGTTCATCGAGGAGGAGGCCGGCCAGCTCTACTCCGATATCGCGATCGCGATCTCGGCTTCGATCCTGTTCTCGATGCTGGTGGCGGTGCTGGTGGTGCCGGCGCTGGCCGCGCGCCTCTCGCTCGGCGTCGCGGCGCAGGCGCAGGCGCCGGGCGAGGCCCGCTTCGAGCGCTGGGCGCAGGGCATCGCCGCGCTCTGCGCCTCGCCGCGCCGGCGCCTGGCGGTGGCGGGCGGCACCACGCTCGCGGCACTGCTGGTGATTGGCCTGCTCACCCCGCCGGCCGAATACCTGCCCGAGGGCGAGGAGCCCAAGACCTTCTCGCGCATGATCGCGCCGCCGGGTTACAACCTGGCCGAGATGGACGCCATCGCGCAGCAGGTGATGGCCGGCCTGCTGCCCTCGCTGGAGGAGGAGCCGGAGCGCTTCGAGCGCGGCGAGACCGACCTGCCTGCCCTGGCCTACCTCAACCTGTCGGTCGACACCGGTGGCCTGCGCATCATCACCGAGCCCAAGGACCCGGACCGGATCGAGGCGGTGATGGACGCGCTCGACGCGCGCTTCGTCGCCTACCCCGGCATGCGCGCCTTCTCCGCGCGCGGCTCGATCATCTCCAGCAACGACGGTGGCACGCGCAGCATCAACGTCGACCTGTCGGGCCCCGACCTGGCCGAGCTGTACCGCGTCGGCGAGGCCGTGTACCGCCGCGCCGGCGACCTGTTCGAGGGCGGGCGCGTCGGCTCGAATCCGTCCTCGCTCAGCCTCGACCAGCCCCTGGTCGAGATCCGCCCGCGCTGGGAGCGCCTGGCCGAGGTCGGGCTCGACGCGCAGTCCTTCGGCTTCGCCCTGGCCGCGCTCAGCGATGGCGCCTACGTCGACGAGCTGATCCTGGACGACGACAAGATCGACATCCACCTGTTCAGCAGCGCCGGCAGCGCGCAGCAGCTCGACCGACTTCGCGACCTGCCGGTGGCGACGCCGCGCGGCGGCGTGCTGCCGGTCTCGGCCCTGGCCGACCTGGTCGAGACCGCCGCGACCGACAGCATCCGCCGCCTCGACGGCCGCCGCACGGTGACGATCCAGATCGTGCCGCCGCGCAACGTGGCGCTGGAGAGCGGCGTGGCGCGGGTGCGCAGCGACCTGGTCGGGGCCATGCGCGCCGCGGGCGAGATCCCGCCCGGCGTCGCGGTCGATCTGTCCGGCGCCAGCGACCAGCTCGAGGCCACGCGCGCCGCCGCGGCCGGCAACTTCCTGCTCGCCCTGCTGCTGTCCTACCTCTTGCTGGTGGCGATCTTCCGCCACTGGCTGCGGCCGCTGTGGGTCATGCTGACCGTGCCGCTCGGCATCGCCGGCGGCCTGCTCGGTCTGGCCCTGCTCAACGGCATCGGCGCGCTGCTGCCGGCCATCGGGCTCGAGCGCATCAGCCAGCCCTTCGACATGATCACCCTGCTCGGATTCCTGGTGCTGCTCGGCACCGTGGTCAACAACCCGATCCTGATCGTGATGGAGACCTACGAGCGCCTGGCCGAGGGCGTCGGGAGCGTGGCGCAGGCCGTGCACGAGGCGGTGCGCACGCGCATGCGCCCGATCCTGATGTCGACCGCGACCACGATCTTCGGCCTCGCGCCGCTGGTGTTGCTGCCGGGCGCCGGCACCGAGCTGTACCGCGGCCTGGGCGTGATCGTGCTGGCCGGCCTCGCGGGCTCGGCCATCGTGACCCTGCTGTTCCTGCCGGCGGTGCTGGCGACCTTCGTGCGCCTGCGCTGAGCCCGCGCTGGCGCGCCTTGCGGCGCTTGCACGCGCTGCCGACGGGCGCGATGCTGGGCCGCACCAACCTCAGCCGGGAGCCCGCCCATGCCGCTGCACGCACCGCCCCTCGGCGCTCCCTGCTGGTTCGAGCTGGCCAGCACCGATCCGGCTGCTTCGCTCGCCTTCCACGCCGCCCTGTTCGGCTGGAGCGCCGTGCACAACGACATGGGCGAGATCGGCCAGTACAGCTGCCTGCGCAACGCCAACGGCACCGTCGGCGCGCTGTGCGGTCTGCCGCCGGGCAGCGCGGGGCGACGCTCGGCCTGGAGCGTGTACTTCGCGGTGGCGAACGTGGACGATCGCCTCGCGCGCGCCGAGGCGCTCGGCGGCCAGCGCCTGGGCGAGCCCTTCGACGTGCCGGGCCACGGCCGCGGCGTGGCCCTGGCGGATCCGTCCGGCGCGGCCTTCTGCCTGTGGCAGCCGGCCAGTCCCGATCCCGGCGATTTCGTGATGTTCGAGGACCACGCCGTGGGCTGGGTGGAGCTCGCCACCCGCGATGCCGCCGCTGCGCGCGACTTCTACGCCGACCTGCTGGGCTGGCGCCTGATCGCAAGCGAAGCGGCCGCCGCGGCCGGCGTCGCCTACACCGAGTACGCCCTTGGCGACACGCGCTACGGCGGCATCCTGCCGATGACGCCGGAGTGGGGCGATGCACCGCCGCACTGGTCGATCTACGTGCCGGTGCCGGACGTGGACGCCTGCCTGGCGCGCTGCGCCGAGCTCGGCGGCATGGTCTGCGTGCCGGCCTTCGACGCCCCGGGCGTGGGCCGCATCGCCGCCATCGCCGATACGACCGGCGCGATGTGCTATGTCATCACGCTGCTCAAGCGAAGCTGAGGCCTGCGGTCGACGGTGCGCCGTGGAGGGGACGTTCGCGGCGCAGGGAAGATTCGCAATGCAGCCGACGTTCGCGGCGCAGCCGAGATTCGCGACGCAGCCGATGTTCCGAG
>JANJTY010000055.1 GCA_024710865.1 Lysobacteraceae bacterium
CACAATGCAGCGGCCACGGCTTCGGCCAGGGCCTGCGGGTCCGTGGGGATGGTCTGGATATCAGTCATGGATCTTCTTTCCGGCAAGGACGCGCTGCTGGATCAGCGGCGAGACGCGGTAGCGGTCTTCGCCGTAGAAGCGGGCGAGGTTGGCGAGTACCGTGCAGATGGCCGGGAGGCCGACGCGATCGGCCCACTCGAGCGGGCCGCGCGGGTAGTTAACGCCGAGCTTCATTGCCGCATCGGCGGCCGCGGCATCGCATACGCCCTGATGCACGGCGTCGGCGGCTTCGTTGGCGAGCATGGCGACCGTGCGCATCACCGCCAGGCCAGGTGTATCACCGAGGCGGCAGACCTCGAAGCCGGCGGCCTGAAGCAGTCCGATAGCGGCGCCGACGGCTGGGGCGAAGCAGTTGACCGCGGCGCCGATGGCCAGGCGGGGAGCGCTGGCGTAGTCGAGTGCGAGGTCGATCAACACCACATTGTCGATGCCCGACTCGGCGGCGCGCTGGGTGGCCGTGCGGCCGTCAGTCACGAAGATCACTGCGCCGCCCACCTCGGCGATGCGGCCGTCTGCGGCCTCACCCCAGGTGTGGGCGATCTTGCGTTCGAACAGGCGATCGGCAAGCGCATGGGCCACGGCCGAGTGGCCATGCAGCACGATGTCGCCGGGTGCCTGCTGCGCCACGGCGACCTGCGCACCGGGACGCTCGGCGCCGTCGCGGTAATCATAGAAGCCGCGTCCCGACTTGCGCCCGTAGAAACCGGCGTCGACCAGCTCCTGCTGGATCAGGGAGGGGGTGAAGCGCGGATCGTTGTAGAACGCGTTCCATACCGAACGGGTCACGGCGAAGTTTACGTCGTGGCCGATCATGTCCATCAGTTCGAACGGCCCCATGCGGAAGCCGCCGGCGTCACGCATGATGGCATCCACCGTGGCACAGTCGCCACCGCCTTCATTGAGGATGCGCAGTGCCTCGGCGTAGTACGGCCGGGCGACACGGTTGACGATGAAGCCCGGGGTCGAGCGTGCATGCACCGGCGTCTTGCCCCAAGCCGTAGCGGTGGCGAACAGGGTGTCGGCCACGGCGCGCTCGGTGGCAAGCCCGGAGACGATCTCGACCAGCTTCATCAGCGGCGCCGGGTTGAAGAAGTGCAGGCCGGCCAGGCGCTCGGGGCGCTGCAGTGCGGCGCCGATCGAGGTCACCGAGATGGAGGAGGTATTGGTGCCGAAGATGCAGTCGGCAGCGACGATCTCTTCCAGGTTGCGGTACAGCGTCTGCTTGGCTTCGAGGTTCTCGACGATAGCTTCGATGACCAGTGCGGCATCGGCGAGATCGCCGAGCTGCTCGACGGCGACCAGGCGCGCGCTTGCGGCCTGTGCGGCCTCGGCACTCATCTTCGCCTTGTCGGCAAGCTTGCCGAACTGGGCGCGGATGCCCTCGATTGCCTTGGCGGCGGCGCCCGGTCGGTTATCGAGCAGCTTGACCACGTGGCCGGCCGCAGCCGCGACCTGTGCGATGCCGGCACCCATGGCACCGGTACCGACCACGGCGACGATGGCCGAGGTGGGCAATGCGTGTGCGACGGGTTTGCAGGTCTGGGTGGCGTTCACGATCATTTCCCGGTGAACCTCGGCGCGCGCTTTTCCATGAAGGCGGCGACGCCCTCGGCGTAGTCCGCGCTCCAGCCTAGCTCGCGCATGAAGCCGCCTTCGAAGGAGAGCTGCTGTTCGAGGGTGTGGCCGGGGGCGGCGTGCATGGCCTGGCGGGTGCGCACCAGCGCCTTGGTGGGCATGGCGGCGAGCTGGGTGGCGAGCGCGTCGACCTTGGCGCCGAACTCGGCGTCGTCGTACGCGGCCCAGATCAGGCCCCAGTCGGCGGCCTTCTCCGCGGGCAGCTTGTCGGCGAGCAGGGCCAGGCCCATGGCGCGTGCCATGCCGACGCGCTGGGGCAGGAACCAGGTACCGCCGGTGTCGGGGATGAGGCCGATCTTGCTGAACGCCTGCAGGAAGGACGCCGACTTCGTCGCCACCACCAGGTCGCAGGCCAGCGCCAGGCTGGCGCCGGCACCGGCGGCGATGCCATTGACGGCAGCCATGGTGGGTACGCGCAGGTTCTGCAGGCGCAGCACCAGCGGCTTGTAGTTCTTGTCGACGACGTCGCCGATGTCGGGTAGGCGGCCGTCGGGCTGCGTGGCCATGTCGGGGTCGGCGAGGTCCTGGCCGGCGCAGAAGGCCCGCCCGGCGCCGCTCAGCACCAGCACGCGCGCGGCATGGTCGGCGTGCACGCGGTCCAGTGCGTCACGCAGTTCGGCATGCATGTCGCCGGTGAAGCTGTTGAGCTTGTCAGGGCGGTTGAGTGTCAGGCGGGCGACGCCCGCCTCCACCGCGAACTGGATGTTCTGGTATTCCACGAGCGCCTCCTCAGACGTGATAGCGGCGCTGAACGACACGGAAGCGGTTGGCGACGAAGGCGGAGTCCGCGTACGAGGCGTTGGCAGCCGGGTTGCCACCTGTGCCGTGGTAGTCGGAGAAGGCGGCCGACTGGTTCACGAACACGCCGCCGGTGAGGTTGATCGACAACGCAACCTTGCCGCGCCAGGTGGCCTCGGTCATGGCGTCGATGAC
>JANJTY010000137.1 GCA_024710865.1 Lysobacteraceae bacterium
GGACTTGAGCTCCACCTCGCGCTGGCGGAGGCCGACGCCGATGCCGCCGGTTTCTGGCTGACCCGATACCCCGGCCTCGACGCCGACGCCATCCTCGCACAGGGCGAAGGCGGTCTCGGCGAACGCATGGCGTGCGTGCACGCCGCCCTGCTGGAGCGCCACGCCGCCGGAATCCTGCTCGGCGCCGATGCGCCCCAGCTCACGCCTGCCGACCTCGCCGAAGCCCAGGCCTGGCTCGCGGCCGCCACGCCACGAATCTGTCTCGGCCCGGCCACGGACGGCGGCTTCTGGCTGATCGGCGCCAACCTCGCCCTGCCCTTCGCAGCCTGGACGGCGCCCCGCTACAGCACGACCCACGCCGCCGATGACTTGCGCCAGGCGCTTGGCGATGCAGTTCCACTGCAGACCCTGCGCAGCCTGACCGACGTGGACGAGGCCGCGGACCTGCGCGGCTGCGCACAGGCGCTGCACGCCCTGCACCCCATCCTGCCGGCCCAATCCCGCCTGCTGTCCTGGATGCACGAAAAGCTGCCCCTGCCCGCATGACGCTCGATCCCCTCGCCCTCGAAGGCCCGTTGCGCCTCGGCGCCTTCCTCACTGCCCTGGCCCTGTTCGGTCTGGCCCAATGGCGCTGGGCCGCGCGCGGCGATTCGCGCCCGCGCCGGCGCCAGGCCCACAACCTCGGCCTGATCCTGATCGACACCGCCCTGCTGCGCCTGGCCTTCCCCGTCCTGGCGGTGGCCTTCGCGATCCAGATGCAGACGCAGGAACTCGGCCTGCTGCATGCCCTGGATGCCCCTTTCTGGCTGGCGCTGCCGGCCACCGTGCTGCTGCTGGACGTGGCGATCTACTGGCAGCACCGCCTGATGCATGTCGTGCCGATCCTGTGGCGATTGCACCGCGTGCACCACAGCGACCTCGGCTTCGATATCACCACCGGCGTGCGCTTCCACCCCTTCGAAATGCTGCTCTCGATGGGCATCAAGCTCGGCCTGATCGCCGCCCTGGGCGCCGATCCCTGGGGCGTGCTGGTCTTCGAGCTGCTGCTCTCGCTGGGCTCGCTCTTCACCCACACCGACATCGCGTTGCCGCCGCGCCTCGACCGCGCCCTGCGCATGGTGTTCGTGACGCCTTCGATGCACCGCATCCATCACTCGGTGATCCGGCAGGAAACCGACAGCAACTACGGCTTCCACCTCTCGCTCTGGGACCGCCTGTTCCGCAGCTACACCGCCGAACCGGCACAGGACGAGCGATCCATGCCGATCGGGCTGGAGTACTTCCGCGAGCCGCGCGACCAATCCTTGCTGGCCCTGCTGCTGCAGCCATTCCTCACCCCTGCGCCCGCCCCGGGGCTTGAGGCACAATCCGGTCTTGCGCCGGATACCGGCAAGGCGCTGCACCAGGGTGGTGGAGCACGGCCGGAGCGGCGGACGACGGGGGAATCCAGATGACATCGCGCAGGCCTTCCAGGGCCGATCGGCCCTGCCTGCCTCGGCTGGTGCTGGCCTTGCTGATGGCCCTCGCGCCCTGCCTGGTCGGCGCGCAGGTGCCGCCGGGCGCTGCATCGGACCTGGACAGCCTGCTTGAACAGGCGCACGCCCTGCAGGAAACCGAGCCCGAGGCCGCGCTCGAACCGCTTGAACGCGCCTGGCCGCTGGCCGACGCCTCGCGGCAGGCCGAGGTCGGCGCGCTGCTCGTCCGCGCCCTGTTGAAGGCAGGCAAGGCGGAGCGCGCCTACGAGCTGCTCTCGCTGCCGGCACTGTCGGACGCCGCTGATCCGTCCACGCGAGTGGAACTGCTGTCCCTTCGCCTCGACGCGGGCATTGCGCTGAGGCGGTTCGAGTTCGTCGACAGCAACCAGCGTGAGCTGGACCGCCTCTCGGAGAACCCGCAGGACATCGAGAGCCTGGCAAGGCTCTGGCATGCCCAGGCGCGCCTCCAGTATTTCCAGAGCAAGCCCGGCGAGTCCGAGGCCGCGACCCGTCGTGGACTCGCCGTCGTGGGCGATCGATCCGTGCCGATCCGCCGCATCCTGCTGGAGCACCTGGGCGTCACCCTCGCACAGCAGGGTCGGATTCCCGACGCGATCGAGGCCCTGCTGGCCTCGGAGCGGGAGGCCAAGGCGCTGGGCGAGGCCCCGTCGGCCGACTTCCTCGCCAATTTCGGCGCCTTGTTCATCTACGCCAAGGACTGGCCGCGGGCCATCGACTACCTCTCCCGCGCGCTCGAGATCTACCAGGCCGACCCGAGCCGGCCTGTGCACAGCGCGCGCACCCTGAGCAACCTTGGGGTGGCCTACAACGGATCCGGCGACCTCGCCGGCGCCACCCGCCAGTTCGAAGCCGCCTTGCGTCTCGCCCGCGAGCACGGGCTCGACCTGGGCTCGCCCCTCAACAACCTGGCCTACGCGCTGCGCGAGCAGGGCAGGCTGGACGAGGCGCTGGCCATGTTCGAGGAAACCCTCGAGGTCCAGCGTGCCGAGAACGACGCTGAAGGCGCCGCCGTCGCCCAGAAGAACATCGGCGAAACCCTGGTGCGGCTCGGGCACCGCCAGCGGGCGGCCACCTTCCTGGACCAGGCGTATCGCGCCTACCTGGAGGCGGACATCCGGCCCAAGCGCCTGGAGCTCTATCCCGTGCTGATCGAGAACCTGGAGGCGCTCGGCCGCACCGGCGATGCGCTTGAGATGATGCGCGAGTTCAAACAGCTCAGCGACGAGACCATCAATGTCGAGTCGAACGAGCGCATCGCAAAGCTGGAGTCGGCCATCGATCTCGCCCGCAAGGAGCAGGAGCTTGCCCTGTCGCAGGCCGAGCGGATGCGGCAGCAGGTCGAGCTGGAGGCGCTGGAGGTGGATCGGCACCGCCAGCGCCTGCTGGCCGTCGGGCTGGGCGCCGGTCTGGCGGTCCTCGTCCTGGTCGCCCTGCTGCTTTACCGCCAGGTCCGTTTCAAGACCCGCGCCAATCGGCAGCTGGAGCAGAAGAACGCCGAAATCCAGTCGCAGCACGCGCGTCTTGCGGAGCTGAACGAGGCCATCCGCCTGGCGAGCCTGCGCGATGCACTGACCGGCCTGCCCAACCGGCGCTTCCTCGATCAGCACATGCGCGAACTGGACTCGGTGACGGCACCGCCGGACACGGCCAGCGGCCTGCTGCTGATGATCGACATCGACCACTTCAAGCAGCTCAACGACAGCCTGGGACACCTGGCGGGCGACCAGGCCCTGATCCATGTCGCGCAGGCCCTGGAACGCTGCCGGCGACCGCAGGACGTGGTGGTGCGCTGGGGCGGCGAGGAGTTCCTTTGGCTGGCGCACGGCGTCGGCCTGGAGCAGGCGGGTTCCCTGTGCCGACGCATCCAGCACGAGCTTCACCAGCGTCCGTTCCTGCGCGACGGCCGGATTCATCCCATCACCGTTTCGATGGGCTTCGCACCGAGACCACTCTGGCCGCTGGAGGGCTGCGACTGGACCCTGAGCCTGCGCGTCGCCGACGATGCGCTCTACCTGGCGAAACGCTCCGGCCGCAACCGCTGGGTCGGCTTCGCGCCGGGCGCAGCGCCAACCCTGCCCCTGGGCCAGGGCGCCGTCGCCAGCGCCCTCGAATCCACCGGCCACCTGATCCGCATCGACCAGCCCGCCGCCGAGGGTTCAGACACGCACTCGCCGCGCTCCTGACGAATCCCGAATCCCGAATCCCGGCTCTGCATGCACCCCACCCTCCCCCGCCTGCGCGAGATTTCCTTCCCCGCCCTCCAGCGCGGGACGCTCGACACCCTGCAGCTCAACCTCGGCTACCTGTGCAACCTGAGCTGCATCCACTGCCATGTGAACGCCGGGCCACGGCGCACCGAGTTGATGGACCGCGAGACCCTGGAGCTGGCGCTGGAGGTGGCCGAGCGGCGCGGCGTTCGGACCTTCGACCTCACCGGCGGCTCGCCCGAGATGAATCCGCACTTCCGCTGGTTCGTGGGCGAGGCGCGCGCGCGCGGGCTGCACGTGATGGACCGACTCAATCCCACGATCATGGAGGAGCCCGGCTACGAATGGGTCGGCGACTTCCTCGCCGCACACCGGGTCGAGGCGGTCGCCTCCCTGCCCTGCTACAGCCAGGCCAATGTCGACGAGCAGCGCGGCGAGGGCGTGTTCGAATCCTCGATCCGCGCCCTGCAGACGCTCAACGCGCTCGGCTATGGGCGCGACGGCAGCGGGCTCGAACTGAACCTGGTCTACAACCCGAACGGCGCCTTCCTGCCGCCGGATCAGGGCAAGCTGGAGGCCGACTACAAGCGCCTGCTGGGCGAGAACTTCGGCATCGTCTTCAACCGCCTGTACGCGCTGGCCAACATGCCGATCCAGCGCTTCGGTTCCTGGCTGATCTCCAAGGGCCGCTTCGAGGCCTACCTCGGCACCCTGCGCGCGGCGCACCGCGACGACAACCTCGCCAGCGTGATGTGCCGCAACCTGGTCAGCGTCGACTGGCGCGGATTCCTGCACGACTGCGATTTCAACCAGATGCTCGGCCTGCCCCTGGGCGGCGAAGGCCCACGCCACCTGCGCGAACTGCTGCATGCGCCACCGCCGGCGCAGATCGCGGTGGCGGGACACTGCTACGGCTGCACCGCCGGGCAAGGGTCGAGCTGCGGCGGGGCGCTGGGCTGAGCGCGCCGCATCACGGGCGACGCCTCACTGGCGGTGTGCTGAGCCTTGGGCGCAGCGGTCGCGGCTGAAGCCGCTCCTACCTCCGTACATCCTCACGTCGCTCCCGGTAGGAGGGGCTTTAAGCCCCGACGCAGGGCTTAAAGGCCGAAGATGCAGGCCACCACCGCGGCCATCACTTGACCTCGCCACCACAACACGGTCCATGATCCCGTGCCGCGAGTCGGACGCGATCGAGGGGGGCGCGCATGGGGCTGAGGGTGGAAGGGTCTGGCCGTAGTCAGTGCCTCAAGGCCGCCGCGGTGCTGCTGGCTGCGTTCGGCTCGTCGTGCTGGGCCTTCGCGGCGACGGCCGGCAACGACCCGCCGTCCGCCCCGGCTTCGGCGCCGCACGCGCCCGCCGACGCGGAGGAACGGATGGCGCAGGCCCATGGGCTGCTGCCGCAGCAGCCCGAGGCCGCGATCGCCCTGCTGCAGCCGCTCTGGGACGGTCCCGCCTCGCCAGCGCGCGGCGCGGCCGGCCTGGGCCTGGTACGGGCCCATCACCTGCTCGGACAGCACGTCCAGGTGCTGGACATCGGCGCCGCGCTCGCTGGCCTCGCCCAGGCCAGTGCCGAGGACCGTGCGCACGCGCTCAGCCTGCGCATGACCTCGGCCAACCACCTGCGCGATGCCGCCGCCATCGCCGCGCTGTCGGCCGAGTTCGAGGCCCTGCCGCTGCAGGACCTGCCCGCCGCGATCGCCGCCAAGCTCTGGCTCGCCCGTGCCGGCGCCTTCACCACCCAGGGCCAGCCGGCGCAGGCCGAAGCCGCCTGCCGCGAAGGTCTGGCCCGCATCGGCGAGGCCGCCACGAGCGAGCGCCAGGCGCTGCTGGAACACCTGGCCATCGCCCTGCTGCAGCAGGGCAAGCTGGCCGATTCGATCGAGGCCTTCGCCGCCGCCGAGCAGGCCTTCGTCGACCTGGGCCAGGAACCGAACTCGAAGTTCCTGTCCAACCTGTCCGCCGCCCTCATCCAGCGCACGGAGTGGCGGCGCGCGATCGACACCCTCGAACGCGCCCAGCGCGCGGCTGAGGCGGAAGGCGCCCCGGCGCAGCGGCGCATGAGCATCCGCACCAATCTCGGCGTGGCCTACAACGGCCTGGGCGAGATGGACCTGGCGACGCAGCACTTCGGCGACGCGCTCGCGATCGCGCGCGAGCACGACCTGCCGCGCGGCAACCAGCTGTCGAACTATGGCGCGATGCTGCGCGATGCCGGGCGCATGGAGGAGGCGCTGGCCACGCACCAGGAGGCGCTGCGCTTCTACGAGTCGGTCGGCGACGCCGCCGGCATTCCCGTCGCCCTGGCCAACATCGGCGAGACCCTGACCCAGCTCGGCCAGCCCGAGCGCGCCGCGGAGTACTTCCAGCGCGCCCGCGAGGGCTACCTGAAGACCGACATCCGGCCGCGCCGGCTGCAGCTCTATCCGCGCATGATCGACAACCTGGAGGCCCTGGGACGCCATGCCGACGCGCTGGCGATGATGCGCGAGTTCAAGGCCTTGAGCGACGAGAGCGTCTCGGTCGAATCGAACGAGCGCATCGCCCGGCTCGAAGCCACCATCGAGCTGGCGCGCACCGAGCAGAAGCTGGCCAGCTCCGAGCGCGACCGCCTGCTGCAGGAATCCGCGCTGGCCGAGTCCCGCGCGGCGCAGGCCCGCCAGCGCACCCTGGCGATCGCCCTGGGCCTTGGCCTGCTGGCGCTCGGCCTGTTCGCGCTGCTGCTGGTCCGCCAGGTCCGCTTCAAGGCGCGCGCCAATGCGCTGCTGGAGCAGAAGAACCGCGAGATCGAAGCGCAGCGCGCCAACCTGGAGCAGCTCAACGAAACCATCCGCCGGCAGAGCCTGCGCGACGCCCTCACCGGGCTTCCCAACCGGCGCTTCCTGCAGCAGTTCATGCAGCAGCGCGACGAGGCGCCGGAGGCGGCGGCCGAACCCCTGTTCCTGGTCATGGTCGACATCGACCACTTCAAGCGCATCAACGACCGCCTGGGCCATCTGGTGGGCGACCGCGCGCTGGTGCATCTGGCCGGATTGCTGCTCGGCTGCCAGGCCGAGGCGGACGTGGTGGTGCGCTGGGGCGGCGAGGAGTTCCTCTGGCTCGTGCCCGGGCGCTCGGCCGAAGTCGTCATCGGGCGCTGCGAGGCCCTGCAGCGGGCGCTGCAGGCCAGCCCGCTCCTGCACGCAGGCCAGGCCGAACCGCTCACGGTCTCGATGGGCTGGTGTCCGCACCCGCTCTGGCCGCAGATGCAGAGCGACTGGCATCTCAGCCTGCGCATCGCCGACGACGCGCTGTACCTGGCCAAGACCGGCGGCAGGAACCGCTGGGTCGGCTACGCCGCGGGCGCGGCGCCGAACGCAGCGCCGGGCGCGGAAGCGGGCACGGCGGAGCTGGAGGCCGGCGGCCATCTGCTGCGCCGGGCGTCGGGCGAGCGGGTCGCGTGAGCCGGGCGACGCGCGCAGACGAGACCTGACGCTTGCCGGTCGACGCGGTCGCGGCTGAAACCCCTCCTGCGCTCGCACACGGCGAGGCCCGGCACCGCAGGAGGAGCTTCAGCCCCGACCGGATAGCCTGAACGGCCGAAGCAGCGTTCCGACGCCGACGGCCAGCGTTTGACCTTGCCACCATGGCAAGGCCCAGGCTCCTCGCCCATGCCGGCTATGCTGCCGGCCTCACGGGAGGACAGAACATGGAACTGAAGGTCACGGGCATGAGCTGCGGCCACTGCGTCGGTGCGGTGACGCGCGCGCTGCAGGCCGTGGATCCGGGCGCGCGCGTGGCGGTCGACCTGGCGCAGGGACGGGTCGCGGT
>JANJTY010000077.1 GCA_024710865.1 Lysobacteraceae bacterium
CGCGGGCCCGGCGGCGTCGCCGGGCGCAGGCTCGGCCCGCACCGCATTGCGCCCGGCGGCCTTGGCCGCGTAGAGCAAGGCATCGGCGCGGCGCATCAGGGCGTCGCGGTCCTCGTCCGGGCGCAGCGCGGCGACGCCGGCGCTGAGGGTGATGCCGTGGCCGGCGGCGAGTTCGTCGGGTCCGTCGAGGGCCACCCGCGTGCGCAGCTGCTCGACGCTGGACAGCGCGCCGTCGACCGCCGTCTCGGGAAACAGCACAGCGAATTCCTCGCCGCCGATCCGCGCCACCAGGTCGCTGGCGCGGAAATGACCCCGCATCATCGCCCCGAAGCGGCGCAGCACTTCGTCGCCCAGCGCGTGTCCACCCGCGTCGTTCAGGCGCTTGAAATGGTCGATGTCGATCAGGGCCAGGCTGAGCGGGTGGCCATAGCGGCGGGCGCGCGCGATCTCTTCGGCGATGCGCTCGTCGAAGTGGCGACGGTTGGACAGCGTGGTGAGCGCATCCTCGCGGCTCTGGCGCTGCAGCAGCTCGCTCTGCTGGCGCAGCTCGGCCAGCAGGCGTTCGCGTTCCTCGCCTGCGCGCTCCAGTTCGGCGGTGCGCTCCGCCACCAGCGTCTCCAGCCGGATCCGGTAATCCTCCAGCTCCTGGAACGTGCGCGCATCGGCGATCACCGGCGCGATGTCCTCGGCGATCGCGATCAGCGCGTGTTTGTCGGCATCGGCATAGTGGTGCGGCCGATCGTGCTGCACGCTGATCAGGCCCAGCACCTCGCCGCGCAGGCGGATCGGCACGATCAGGACGCTGCCGGGACGCTCGCCGGGATCGAGCACGGCCACTTCAACCAGCTCGCGCGGCGCGCTTGCCCAGTCGTCGACCAGCAGCGGCGTCGCGGTGCGCAGCACGTAACCGGCGGCACCCTGCCCGAGCGGACGACGGAAGCGCGGCGCGCGTTCGCCATCCACGATCTGGAGCACCACGTCGAACTCGCCGCGCTCGGCATCGTGCAAGGCCACGAAGGCGATGCGGTACTGCACCAGGGCCGAGATCTGCGACATCAGTCGCTCGGCGATGTCCTCCACGCGACGGCTGCCCGACACCGCCTGGCGGGCGCTGGAGGCCGCATCCAGGGCCACCAGCCGGGTCTGGACCTGGCGCCGGGACTCGACGATCTCGTGCGCGCTCACCACCGTCATGAGCAGGAAGGCGACAAAAAGACCGCCGGTCACGGCATCGGCCTGGGTCCAGACCAGGGCGGCGAGTACGCCGATCGGCACGAACAGGAAGTCCGACACCAGGTAGGCCGGGCCGAGCAGGCGACGCACGTCGCGCCGGTCGAGGCGGAGGAACAGGCCGATCATCAGCATGTTGACCAGCTGCAGGACGCACGCCGCGACGAGGATGGCCAGGGCCTCGCCCATGCCCAGCGTCTGCAGCGGCACAGTGCCTCCCAGCGCGCGCCAGACCAGGCCGGCGGCAGCCGTCATCAAGGCGATCATGCAGGCGTTGTGCACCGCGCGGATCGCGCCGAAGGCGAGCGAACCCTGCCGGTAGCGGTGGCTGAGGAAGGGCCAGGCCAGCGCCGGCAGTGCGTTGACGACGGCTGCGACCTCGACCGGGAACAGCAGCAGCGCCGCGATCTGCGGCACGCGCTCCATCGAAATGATGCCCATCGAGGGCACCGGATAGCCGAAGGCCCAGACCAGCAGCTGGAACAGGGCGAAGCCGAGGACCACGTCGGTACCGGGCCAGCCGGCGGCGAGCCACGGCGGCGCGTGCCAGGCCAGCGCGGCCGTCAGGGCGACGAGCGCGAGGTTGTACGCCCAGAGGATCCCCTGTTTCGAGCGCATGCAGGATTGTAGGCGCAATGGCGCGCCGGGCGCGTGGCCGCCTGGGCCGCCCCGGGGCGCGTGCTTCAGTCGTCGTCCGGCCAGCGGATCGCCGGCGTCGCCTTGCGCCCCTGCGCGGCCGGCTCGGCGTCGATCGCGCTCCACACCTTGATCGCATCGACCGTCGCGGCGACGTCGTGCACGCGCAGCAGCAGCGCGCCCTGCGAGACCGCGTAGAGCGCGGCGGCGAGCGAGCCGGGCAGGCGCTCATCGACCGCGCGTCCGGTGAGCTGGCCCAGCATCGACTTGCGGCTGACCCCGGCCAGCACCGGACAGCCGAGCTCAAGGAAACGCCCGAGCTGGCGCAGCAGGCGCAGGTTGTGCGCCAGGGTCTTGCCGAAGCCGAAGCCCGGATCCAGCACCAGGCGCGTCTTCGGGATGCCGGCCATCTCGCAGGCGAACAGGCGCTGGGCAAGGAAACCGTGCACCTCGGCCATGACGTCCTCGTACTGCGGATTCTCCTGCATCGTGCGCGGCTCGCCCCGCATGTGCATCAGGATCGCCGGTACGCCGAGCGCGGCGACGGCCTCCAGCGCGCCGTCCTGGCGCAGGGCGGAAACGTCGTTGACCAGTCCGGCGCCTGCGGCGACCGCGGCGCGCATCACGCCGGGCTTGGAGGTGTCGACCGAGATCGGCAGCGGCGTCTCCTTCGCCAGGCGCTCGATCACGGGCAGGACGCGATCCAGCTCCTCGGCCTCGGACACCGCGGCCGCGCCCGGCCGGGTCGACTCGCCACCCACGTCGAGCGCGTCGGCGCCCTCCGCTGCCAGGCGCAGGCCGTGCGCCACCGCGGCCTCGGTCGTGGCATGGGTTCCACCGTCGGAGAACGAATCGGGCGTGACGTTGACGATGCCCAGCACGCGCGGGCGGTCCAGGCGCAGGGCGCGGCCGGCGCAGTCGAGTACGCGGATGCTGGGATCGTCGAACATGGGCGGCTCCGATGGCGTCAGGCGGGCATTGTGTCGCGCCAGCCGTGCGCCGCAAGGGGCTCGGCTCAGCCGGGACGCAGCAGCAGCAGGAGCGCGCCGCTGCCGCCCTGCGCGACCGGCGCCGAGACGAAGGCCAGCACGTCGCTGCGCCGGCGCAGCAGGGCATCGACCCGGTTGCGCACCACCGGGATGCCGTCGACGCTGTGCCGGCCCTTGCCGTGCACGATGCGCAGGCAGTGATGGCCGGCGGCGCGGGCCTCGGTCAGGAACTGGCGCAGTACCGCTTCGGCCTGGTCGCCGCTCAGCATGTGCAGGTCGATCTCGTCCTGCACCGCAAAGTGGCCGCGGCGCAGGCGGCGCAGCAGGCGCGGCGAATGCCCATCGGCCAGATAGCGCATCTCCTCCGCCGCAGCCAGTGCGGCACCGACGGCCGCCTCGCTGCGCGATTCGCGCAGGGCTTCGACTTCGTCGGCCTC
>JANJTY010000218.1 GCA_024710865.1 Lysobacteraceae bacterium
CCGCGCAGGAAGGGCCAGCCCGAGTAGAACACCACCGGCGTGGCGAGCATGAAGGCCAGCCAGCGGAATACGTCGCGCGTCGCGGCCGGCATCTGGTTGTCGAAGTCGAGGTAGAGCGCCTCGGCGAACATCATCGACTGCACCGTGCCCAGCGCCGCCACGCCCAGGCGCAGGATCAGGCTGCGGCGCTCGGCCAGGCGCGCGCGCTCAAGCGCCTCGCCCGGCGCCAGATGCGCCCGGTAGCCCAGCGCCGCCAGTCGTCCCAGCGCTTCGGACAGGCGCAGACGGGCCGGATCCCAGGCCAGCCGCACGCGCCCGGTGATCGCGTTGGCGCGAGCGTCGCGGATACCCGGCACGCGCTGCAGGGCGCGGTCGATCAGCCAGGCGCAGGCGGCGCAGTGCATGCCGTCGACCAGCAGGGTGATCTCGCGCCCCTCGCCGGTCGCGCGGCTGTGCTCGCGCTGGATGTCCTCCCGGTCCCAGGCCGCATAGTCGGCCGCGGCCTCGCCCACGCGCTCGCCCTCGCGGCTGCGCAGGCGGTAGTAGTCCTCCAGGCCGGCGCTGCGGATCCATTCGGCCGCCGCGGCGCAGCCGCGGCAGCAGAAGGCACGCAGCTCGCCATCGAGGGCGGCCTGCGGCGGTTCGGGCGGGAGCGGCTCGCCGCAGTGGAAGCAGGATCCCCCCGCCGACCCGGCCTCAGCCTTCATCCAGCGCCGGCGCCAGCGCGGCGCCCAGGGCGCCGGAGTCGAGCCGGCCCTGCAGGCGCCAGCGTCCGTCCGGTGGGGACAGGTGCAGGTTCCAGGGATGGTCGCGCGGCACGGCCAGGCGCGCCACGAAGCGCCCGCCGCCCATCGCCAGCAGCTCGACGGCGAGGTCCTCGCGCGCCTCGCTCGGATGGCTCAGGACCAGGCGCAGGCGTGCGTCGGTGTCGGGCAGCGAGGGCGCGAGGAGCTCGAGCGCCTCGGTATCCGGCGCGAGACGGAGCTCGCCCGCCAGGCCCAGGCCAGCCGCCACCCGGTCGGGTCCGAGGTCCACGGTCTGCGCCTTGCCGACGCGCTGGACCGGATCGGGTACCGCGTCGAAGCTGCCGCTGCGCGCGGCCAGGCCCAGCGTGACGAAGCCGGCGACCACGACCGAGAAGGGCAGGGCGATCACCAGCCAGAGCATCGGCTCGCGGAACCAGGGGCGTTGCGGGCTGGAGGAATCGTGCACGTCAGAGCGGTCCGAAGAAGGCGGCTTCGTGCTCGACCGCGACCGGCGGCTCGCCTTCGGTCTCGACCACGAAGCGGAGGGTTTGGCGGCCCTTTACGGTACCCGAAGGCGCGCGCAGGGTCACAGGCAGGGTCAGGGTCTGGGCGGCGGCTGCCGCCACCGTCAGCGGCGCGCCGTCGAGCACCACCGGGCCACCGTCCTCGATGCGGATCCGAAGCACCACGTCGCGGTCCTGCTTGTTCGACAGCTTGAGGGTGTAGCCGTTCTCGATGCTGCCGTCGGCCGCGGTGCGCGAGAGCGCGTTGCGGTCGCGCAGCACGTCCACGATGAGCGGCGAACGCTGCGACACGCCGACCACCCAGCCGGCGAGGATGGCCGTCAGCAGCAGGCCGTAGACCAGCACGCGCGGACGCAGCACGCGCGAGGGCTTGGCGTCGACCGCGTTCTGCGTGGTGTAGCGGATCAGGCCGCGCGGGTAGCCCATCTTGTCCATCACCGAATCGCAGGCGTCGATGCAGGCGCCGCAGGCGATGCACTCGTACTGCAGGCCGTTGCGGATGTCGATGCCGGTCGGGCAGACCTGCACGCAGATGGTGCAGTCGATGCAGTCGCCGAGGTCCTCCGGCGAGGACACCGTCGGTGCCTCCGCCCCGCTCGGGGCATCGCCGCGCGGCTGGTCGACGACGAGGCCGGTGGTGGCGCTGGCCTCGACTGTCGAGCCGCGGCGCGCGGCCGCGATGACGGCGGCGGTGGCGCGGCGCAGGTCCAGCAGCCCGCGGGCGCGCTGCAGGACGCTCGCCAGCCCGCGCTTGCGCGCCCCGCGCGGCTCGCCGCGCATCGGGTCGTAGCTGATGATCAGGGTGTTGCGGTCGAACATCGCGCCCTGGAAACGCGCGTAGGGACACATGTACTTGCAGACCTGCTCGCGCAGGAAGCCAGCGTTGCCCCAGGTCGCCAGGGCGTAGAACAGCACCCAGAAGGTCTCCCAGCCGCCCCAGTCGAACGGCAGCAGGCGCGCGCCAAGATCCCTGATCGGGGTGAAGAAGCCGACGAAGGTGAAGCCGGTCCAGAGCGCGAACACCAGCCACAGGCTGTGCTTGGCCAGCTTGCGGCGGATCTTCTCGCCGTTCCAGGGCGAGGCGTCGAGCTTGATGCGCTTGTTGCGAGGGCCCTCGGTCCAGCGCTCCATCCACAGGAACACCTCGGTCCAGACCGTCTGCGGGCAGGCGTAGCCGCACCACAGCCGCCCGGCCAGCGCGGTGAAGAAGAACAGCGCCAACCCGGCCACGATCAGCAGCAGGGCGAGGAAGATGAAGTCCTGCGGCCAGAACGAAAGCCCGAGGATGTAGAAGCGCCGCGCCGGCAGGTCGAACAGCACCGCCTGGCGCCCGTCCCAGTTCAACCAGGGCACGACGTAGTACATGCCGAGCAGCCAGACCACCGCCGCGATGCGCAGGCGCTGGAACCGCCCATCCACCTCGCGCGGGTAGATCTTGCGTTCGGACTGGTACATCAGCCCGTCATTGGGATTGCTGACGGTGATGGGGATGGTCTTGCTCATGCGATTGGGCCGGTGGGGATGCCGGTTTGCATCCGGTCGGGGCGACAGGTGTTCGACTGCGCCGGGCGTCGGGTGTGCCGGTGTGCGGGCGACTGCGCGTCGATCGCCAGGAGAGGTTGTCGCGACCCTTCGAGTGGGCGATGCGTCCGTAGGGTGTGGTGAGCGGAGCGAACCGCAACAAAGGGGTTGTGCCGCGGTCGCGCGGGCTGGCTTTTTGAAGCTTAGAAGCAAAGCTTTCACTGCCCTTCGGGCAGCGACTTACTTTCTCTTGCTTGCCCAAGAGAAAGTAAGCAAAGAGAAGGGCACCCCCGTCCCGCGTCGCGCCGGCGGCGCCGGCGCGATGCCCTGCGCTGCTCGCCATGCCCGGGCCGGCGCGACCGAGCGAAGCGAAGGCGTAGCCGCGCAGCGGCCGAGCTCGCACATCCCTGTGCTCGAACATGCGAGCCTTGCTCCCGGTCCTGGCTGCGCTGCTCGGCGCGGGCCGAAAGGGGGTCTGAGAGCGAAGAGCAGGAGCAACAGCAACAGCAGGAGCCAGAGCAACAGCGCTGGAGTCTTGCCGGCTGTTGCTTCTGCGGCCAGGAAGGCCGCCCACCGGGGCCCCTGCGAGGCGGCGCGGTGGGCGTGGAATCGCCCGCAGGGGCGCGCGCAGGATGCGCGCGAGGCCGCTGCCGGCACACGGATGTGCCGTCAGCGGACCCCACGACCGCCGCGCGCACCCGCAGGGCAGGATGCCCGGAGGGCGCCTCGCCGGGGTGTCCTTTCTCTTGGCTACTTCTCTTTGGACACGCAAAGAGAAGTAGCTCGGGGCGGCTGAAGGACGCACCGAAAGCTTTGCTTCCAAGCTCCAACACGCCACTCCGCGCGACCGCGGCACAACGCCCAAGTTGCGGTTCGGTCGCGCTCACCAAAACCCACCCGCGCGCATCGTGGCGCCCCACGCACTCCCCTTGGCGCCATCGCGGTAGGAATGCGCCTCGCGGCGCACCCCCCCGCACAGATCCCGGCGGGCGCAACTTACGCACCGGGCTCCCACCTCGGGTGGTTGACGGCAAATCGCACGGTGGGCCACGGATGGAGGATGCGCGGGCTCGGCAGCCAGTCGGCAGCGATGCGGGAAATGCGGTCCCACGTGGTGCGATCTCTGTGGCTGCGCCGGTTGAGCGAACGCCGCCAAAGGTCGAGAACGTAGTGCCGGAACGCAGCAAGACTGCGAAAGTTGGTCGGGACCGCATGGTACGCAAAGTAGCCGCGCACCACGCGCCCCAGCCACCGGCCTTGCTCGGACACAGGGTCGTGCCGCCGCCGCAGTAACGACTCCTTGATCTTCCGCAAGGCCATCCGAAGCCGATCCCGCCGCGTCTTCCGTTGCAACTGGAAGTAGCCATGGCGATCGACACCGGCGATGTGCCTGAAGCCCAGGAAGTCGAACGTCTCCGGTTTGCCCAGACCGAGCATGGCGCGATTGCGAACCGCAAAGCGGCCGAACTCCAGTACGCGGGTCTTGTCCGGATGCAGCGACAGTGCAAACTGCGCCAACCGCGCGCGCAACTCCGTCACGAACCGCTTGGCCTCGGCCTCGTGCGAGAAGCCCACGACGATGTCGTCGGCGTAGCGCACGAGAATGACGCGGCCAGTGGCGTGTCTGCGCCACCGCTGCGCCCATAGATCGAAGACGTAGTGCAGGTAGATGTTCGCCAGCAGGGGCGAAATCACCGCACCTTGCGGCGTTCCCTCCTCGGTCGGCCACTGCACACCATCCTCCATCACACCCGCCTTCAGCCATTTGCGGATCAGACGAAGCACACGGGGATCGCCGATGCGGAGTTCCACGAAGCGCAGCAGCCACTCGTGGCTGGCTGTGTCGAAGAAGCGCGCCATGTCGGCGTCCACAATCCAGTTCACCTTCATCCGGTCGATCCCGACCGCGAGTGCATCCAGCGCATCGTGCTGGCTGCGTCCCGGCCGAAAGCCGTACGAAAACCCGAGAAAGTCCTGCTCGTAGACCGCATTGAGCACTTCGCCCAGCGCCCGTTGGACGATCTTGTCTTCCAACGCCGCAATGCCGAGCGGGCGTTGCCGCCCGTCCGGCTTCGGAATGTACTGGCGCCGCGAGGGCATCGCCCGATAGGCACGGCGGTAAAGGCGCGCGTGCAGATCGACAAGGTTTGCTTCCCGGTGTTGCGCGTAGTCCTGCCACGTCACGTTGTCGATGCCCGCCGCCGCAGTTCGCTTCAACCAGCCGAACGCCGCGTCAAGTACCTCCAGAGTGAGGTGATGCATCAGCGCAGTGAACCGTTCCTTCCTACCGTGTCGTGCTCCCTCCCGTACACGCGCGAGTCGCTGGGACACGCTTGCCCGGCTCAGCGTCCGGCGCGTGCGCTGCTCGCTCGTGCTCCCCTCGGCCCTCTCCCTTCGCTCCACGGACTCCGCCCGCGGTCGCCCGCGTTTGTTCGCACGCTTCGTCGCTACTATGAAGAGGTCTGACTTCTCCGGCTCGTACATCATCGGCTTGTGGCTGCTCGCCTTCCCGATGCGGACCGCCCGTCGCGGCGCGGCCAGGCTGGAGATCTCCCGGTTCCCGCGCGAAGCGCGTATCGACATGCCAGGGTCTTCGACCACGCCGGGCCGAGCGACACTCGCGATAGCGCGTCGATCATGTTGCCTTCCGCCAAATGAAAAGCGTCGGCGCCCGGGATCAGGGTTCTTTCGCGGCTCAATGGCTGGCCTATCGACACCCCTGTCAACGCTTCGCCTTGACGCCTCGCGACGCACGACGCATGACTCGGGGACAACATGGATCGCTACTCCTTCGTTGTCGGGGACTTGCACCCCTTACGCTCCGCCGGTTTCGCCGGCGCACTCACTCGAAGCCGTCGCGGAAGATCTGCGGGCCCTGCTCGTAGTCGATGCAGGCCGAGGCTTCGCTGCTGTTGCCGTCCGCGTCGATGGCGATCGCGGTGATGGGCCTGCCAAGCAGATTGCCGGTGCCCGCCACCTGCGCGCTGAAGCTGGCGCTGCCGTTGGCGCCAGCGGTGGCATTGGCGATGCCGACCTCGATCTGACCGATCCAGCTCTGGGCCTCGCCGAAGCCGTCGGCATCACAGCTGCCGTTCTTGAAGAACTGGATGGTGTAGTCGCCGTTGGCGCTCTCCAGCAAGCCGGTCACGGTGCCCGCATCGTCGCTGCCGATGGCCTCGATCAGGATCGGGAAGTTCTGGCCGTCGTTGGCGCCGCTGGCGCCGACGTCGAGGTCGATGTCGTTGACGCCATCGGGCGAGACGTCGATCGCCTGCAGTGCGTTCGCGCTGATCGTGTTGTTCCACAGACGCACGCGGCGCGCGGGGGTGACGATCGCGATGCCGTCCGTGCCGCTGTTACGGATGCTGTTGAACTCGATGGTGTGCGCCTCGCCCGCCTCGATGCGGATGGCATTGGTGCCGTTGCCTGCCGGCAGGAATGCGGTGGTCGAGCCGAAGGTGTTGTCCGTGATGATGGTCTCCTGCGCCGGCTCGGCGGTGTCGTCGATCAGGACCCCGCGAGTGTCGCTGAAGCCGATCCAGTTGCGCGTGATCAGGTTGCGGAAGCCGCCATCCACCTTCACCCCGATGCCGTTGCCGAAGTCCACCGTGCCGGCGGTGTTGAAGCCGATCAGGTTGTTGTACACGGACCGCGAGCCGCTGCCCTCGATCCGCACGCCGGCCTGGGCGGCACGCCCGATCACGTTGCGCGCGGCGGCGCTGTCGCCGCCGACGATGCTTCCGTCGGCATCGATGATGCGGATCGCGGCATCGGCGAATCCCGGCGCGATCACGCCGGGCGCGCCGGTTCCGAAGCCGTTGCCGGCCAGTGCCGCGCTGCCCGCTCCGCTCACCCGCACCGCCTCGCCCTGGAAGCCGTAGAAGGCGATGCCCGTGACCCGATGTGACTGACCCTGCCCGGTCTGCAGGTGCAAACCGGTGGCGAGATCGACGGCCGGCAGCAGGGCCAGGCAGAGCGTGCCGTCGAAACTCACGGGGTCGTCGTTGAGCACGCTGCCCGGCTGCGAGTACCCGTCGATGTAGACGGTCTCGGTCAGGGCCGGCAGCGGGCTTTCCAGCGCGATGATGCGCGGACAGGCGCCCGGTATGTCGAATCGGATGCGGGTCCAGTTCGGCGCGGCGTTGGCGTTCTGGATCGCCTGCCGCAGCGAGCCCGGGCCATCGTCGCTGGTCGTGGTCACCACCAGCTGGGAGCCATCGTCCACCGCGCTCTCGTAGGCGCCGATGTCCACGCGCGCGTTGAAGACGC
>JANJTY010000255.1 GCA_024710865.1 Lysobacteraceae bacterium
AGGATCGATTCGGGGTGGAACTGCACGCCCTCGACGGCGAACTCGCGGTGGCGCAGGCCCATGATCTCCTCGATCGAGCCGTCCTCGTTCTCGGTCCAGGCCGTCATCTCCAGGCAGTCCGGCAGGCTCGCCTGCTCCACCCCGAGCGAATGGTAGCGGGTGGCCTCGAAGGGGTCGGGCAGGCCGGCGAACACGCCCTGGCCGCGGTGGCGGATCATCGAAGTCTTGCCGTGCATGATGCGCCTGGCCCGGACCACCGTGCCGCCATAGGCCTGGCCGATGCTCTGGTGACCCAGGCACACGCCCAGGATGGGGATGCGCCCGCCCAGTTGGCGAATCACTTCGAGCGAGATTCCTGCTTCGTTGGGCGTGCAGGGTCCGGGCGAGATCACGATCCGTGCCGGCGCCAGGCGCGCGATCGCGTCCACCGTCAGCTCGTCGTTGCGCACCACCCGCACGCTCTCGCCCAGCTCGCCGAAATACTGCACGAGGTTGAACGTAAAGCTGTCGTAGTTGTCGATCATCAACAGCATGGGCGGTGCGCGGCCTGGGGACAGGCGGCGAGTATGCCAGCGCGGGCGTGCACGGCAAGCATCGCGCCGGCAGCGGCCGGTGGCGCTCGCGTATGCTTTCTCCGCGGCCAGAACGGGCATGGGATCGGGCATGGACGAGCAGCGTTTCACCGGGTTGCTGGCGGATTGGGCGCGCGGCGACCGACACGCCGAAGAGGCGCTTTACGCCGACACGTACGAGGAGCTGCGCAGCATCGCGCGCCACGTGCTGCGCGCGCACGGGCGGGGCGACCAACTCAGCACCACGGTGCTGGTCAACGAGTGCTATCTGAAGCTCGCCGGCAGCGGCGCCGCGGCCGAGAACCGCCGCCACTTCCTTGCCCTGTGCGCACGCGCGATGCGCCAGCTCATCGTGGATTCGGCGCGTCGCATCCTGGCCGAGAAGCGCGGCGGCGGCGAGGTCTACGCCATCACCCTGCAGGATGTCGGCGGCCAGCACGCGCTGCGGCCCGAATCGGTGGCGGCGCTGGACCAGGCCCTGAGCGCGCTGGACGAACGCGACCCGCGCCTGGCGCGCATGGCCGAGTGCCGCATCTTCGCCGGCATGGAGACGGCCGAGATCGCGCAGACCTTCGGCCTGACCGAGCGCAGCGTGCAGCGCGAGTGGAACCGCATCCGCGCCCTGCTGACCATGGTGCTGGAGCTGGACGGCTAGCGGTCCGCCTCCGACCCGGCCGCGTCCGGACGCCAGGCCTCCGCCGCGACGCGCAGCCTCGGCCCCGGCTCGGCCTCGCCCAGGCGCCGCGCCGCGAGGTGCAGGCTCATGGCCACCACGAAGCGCTGTGCCGGGCTGAAGTGGGCCACCAGCCCGCCCGCATCGGTCGCGCCGGTCCGGACGCCCAGGGCAAACAGATCCAGCCAGATCGCGGCAGGCGATGCATCGTCCTCGCTGAGCAGGCATCCCAGCGCCACGGCGAGGAGGGAGCCGGCATGCCGGCGCAGGCGCGGCGCATCCAGGCCGCCGAAGTCGGCCGGTCGGACCTGCCCGGCGCGCATCGCCAGCTCCAGCGCATGCGGATCGAAGGCGTCGGGCAGCCAGGCCACCGAGCCGTGCGGATCGCGCCGCTGGTCGGGCCGGGTGGCGGGGCGGAAGCAGGGCCGGACCAGCCGCTGCAGCTCGTGCACGATGGCGGCGTCCTCGGCAGTGCGCGCGCCCGCACGGACGGTGTCGCCCGGCGCGGCGTGCTGCGGAGCGGGGGCGGAAAGCGGCGGCGGGGCGCGCATCGCGGCGGATTCAGCGGCCCAGCACCGGCGCCCGCACCGACTCGGCCAGGGCCTGCACTTCGGCGCGCAGGCCGGCCGCGACCCCGAGCGCGTCGAGGCTGGCATCGAGGTGGCCGAGCACCGCGTCGAAGTGGCGGTCGTCCAGGCCATGGCGCTCGGCGATGCGGCGATGCGCCGTGCCGAGGTCGCGGCCGGCGTAGGCGTCGGGTCCGCCCATCGCCAGCGTCAGGAAGCGTCGCTGGTGGCCCTTGAGCCGGGGCAGGTCGATGCCGGCGAACACAGGCCCGAGCAGCGAGTCCTCCAGCAGACGGCGGTAGAACAGCTCGACGGCGGCCTCGATGGCGGGCTCGCCGCCGATGCGTTCGAACAGGGTGCTCATGGTGGGGTCTCCGGGAACTGGAATGGTTGGTTCAGCGGCCCAAGCGATGGAAGCCCTCGGCAAAGGCGGGGGGCAGGAAGTGCCCCGTGCTGGCCGATGACTTGCCCGCGGCGGTCTCGAAGCTGTTGCGGAAAAGCTCATCGGTCTGGCGCTCGACTGCGCCGAGGTCGCAGGGTCCGTTGACGTTGTCGTAGTCAGGCAGGTCGACCGGCCGGTTCTGGCCGATCTGGTCGGGACGGTCGCAGGCTACGGCCGGCGCCACGTCCAGGGCCGGCGAAACCCCTTCGGCGTCGTATTGCGGCCAGATGGCGCGAGTCGGGTGGCCGGGCACTGCAGAAAGCGGACCGAGCAAGGGATCGGCGATGAAGCTGACCGTCGCACCGGGCAGGGTGCAGCTGCCGTCGCTGCTGAGCAGGTAGCCGGACATGATGTTGGCATCCCCGGGGTTCGTGAGGGCACAGTCGCCGCCGCCATTGTCGGAGACGATACTGGTCTGCATCACCAGGACATTGCCGAGGGCCAGCAGTCCCTCGACGCCGGCGCCCGCGTTGTTCGCGACTGTGCTGTGCAGGAGTTGGAACACAGCGGGTGACTCGACCCTCAGGCCTGCGCTGTTGCCGGCCAGCGTGCTGTCGGCGACATAGAGCGTCGCGCCTGCCTCGGCCTCGACCGCGGCCAAGGGCAATGGGCCATCGAAACTCAGGTTGTCGCGAACGCTGCTGCGCATGATCAGGGCGCCGGCCGTGCTGCCCACGAACAGCGCGCTGCCGCGCCCTTCGGTCGAGTTGCCGTGCAGGTCGCTGTCCAGCACCATCACCAGGCCGCCCTGCACCGCGATCGCACCGCCGGCCCCGGTCGAGTGGTTTTCGCTGAGGCGGCTCCACTCCACGAGGGCGGTTCCCTCCATCACGCGCAGGGCGCCGCCGAATGTGGCTCCGCTGTCGCCACCGCTGAGCTGCAGGTTGCGCAACACGAGCGGACCGACGAAGCCTGGCGGCACGTCGAACAGGCGCTCGCCAGCCACGCCCTGCACGATCTTCGTCCCCGGCTGGCCGTCGATGCGTTCGCCGCTGATGATCAGGGCATCGCCGATGTCGAGGTCGCCGCCGGCCGCGGCCGGGTGCGGCGGTGCGATCAGCTCGATCGGGTCCAGCCCAGGCGTGAAGCGGATGCGCTGCACGTCCGGCAGGGCGTTGGCCTCCATCACCGCGGCGCGCAGGCTGCACTCCATCGAGAGGGTTTCGCACAGGCCATCGCCCGGCACGTCGTCGACCGCATCGCCGGCGGTGTCGACGATGAAGGTCGGCGGTTCGGCGGCCTCGACCGCGCCGAAGTCGCAGCGCGCGACGTCGTCGCCGTTGCCGTCCACCGGGCGCGGGCTGCCGCGCTGGTCGGTCGCGGTGCAGGCCAGTTCCGGGGCGTTCGCGGGCGGGCTGCGGTCGGGCGGGATGCCGTTGTCGGTCAGGTTGGAGAACACGCCGAGCGGAGCGCGGCTCCAGGTCACCCGGCCGGGGTCCTGAACGGATGGCGCAAGCTGCGGCGAGTTCTGGCGCACGTCGGAGTAGAACTGGCTGCAGTTGGTGTTGCTCTCGACCATGCTGTAGGCGATCAGGAAATCCACGGTCTCGCCGCCGACGCCCTGCCACTCGCAGGCGGAACCGCCGGCGGACAGGATGCTGTTGGCGATGCGCAGGCGCGGCGTGCCGGGCTCGTCCGGATGCTGGACCTCGAGACTGAGCGCGTGCGCGGTGTAGCCCGCGATCGTGACGTTGCGCAACACCAGATCCTGCGGTCCTCGCGCGAGGATCGCGGTCGGATTGCCGAGCCCGGCGACCGGAGGGCCGAGCTCGGTGCCGTCGAAGCTCGAATCCTCGATGACCACCGGCAGCGCCGGCGGAAGGCTGAGGGTGCTGCCATCGACGTCGTGGCCGCGGTTGTCGCGGAAGCTGCTGCGCTCGATGCGCAGGTGGCCTGAGTTGCTCGAGTAGAGGGCGCCGGCCTCGTTGGGCGAGCGGTTGTTCTCGAAGTGGGAGTCGCGGATCAGCCGCAGCCCGTCGCCGCCGCCGATGTAGATGGCTCCGCCGTAGCTGCCGCGGTTGTAGTCGGCAATGACATGCTCGATCACGAACGGGCCGCTGCTGCGCAGTGCCCCGCCGGACGCAGGTTCGGCGTTGCCGCCCCGCAGGTGCAGGCCGCGCAACGTGACCGCGACCCCGAGCGCGGCGTCGAAGATGCGGTCGCCCAGACCCAGCGCGTCGATGCGCGGCAGGTCGGCGGAATCGGCGGGCGGTGCGCCGGTGAAGCCGATGATGTCGACCGCATCGTTGATGTCCAGATCGCCAACCTCGGCACCGCCGTTGCCCGAAAGACTGAGCTGATAGATGCCCCCCGGCGCGAGCACGATCGTGTCAGGTCCGGCCAGAGCGTTGGCTGTCTGGATCGCCGCGCGCAGCGTGCACTGCGGAACCGGATCGAGCGGTGCAACGTTGCAGACGCCGTCCTCGGGCAGGGGATCGGCGACGTCACCGAGGTTGTTGACTTCGATGGTCGCGGCCCAGGCTGGCGCGAGGGCGAGACCAAGCAGTGCGGCGGCGGGTCCAAGTGGGCGTGGGTGCGGCATGGCGTGCGTACTCGCTGGGGTTGCAGCTGAGTACGCAGCAACGGGAGCGAAGCGACATCGCGATGCCGCGACCGCCACGCGCAGGTCCGGCGCCCACCCGCACACACAGCGTTGCGGCCGGTGGCGTCAGCGCGATGTTTCGCCGGGCTGGAAGCGATGCGCCTGGACCGTTGCCGTTCCGCGCGCCGGCAAGCGCACTTCGATGCTCCGGTCGTACTCGCCTTCCGCCATCGGCTCGACCGCCTTCCCCGACAGCGCGGCCGCGATCGCCGGCACGGTGTTGCTGTGCCCCACCACCAGGATGCGCTGTCCGGCATGTCGGCGGCGCAGCAGTTCGGCGAACCCGGCTGCGGATTCGCCGGCCGGCCGCAGCGTGATCGGCAGGCCGTGGGCGGCGGCGACGGGCGCGGCGGTGAGCTGGGTGCGGCGGTACTGGGTGGCGTAGACCGCGGCCAGGGGCGGCGCGGCGAAGCGCTCGGCCAGGGCGCGGG
>JANJTY010000262.1 GCA_024710865.1 Lysobacteraceae bacterium
GTCGCTCAGCGGCACCATCGGTCAGGGCGAAGCGGACGTGGTCGCGCTGTGCTCCAGCGATGGGGCGGACCCTGGTCTGTGCGCAGGTGCCTCTTTCGAACTCACCGGCGGCTTCTGGGCCGGGCGGCCGCCGCTGGCGCCGCATCCGGGTTGCGGCGGGGAGGCCGACTGCCTGTTCCGCGACGGTTTCGAAGCGGCCGACTGAGCCCGCGGCGCGACTGCAGCGCCGCCGCGGGCCACCGTTGGCGCGGACTCAGGCGCCCGCTGCGCCGCTGGCCTTGCGCGCAAACCCGGCCGCGGCCTTGTCCTTGAGCTCGCGGAACTTGCCCGAGGCCTTTTCCAGCTTGCCTTCCCATTCGGGATTCGGCTGCTGGCCGGCGGTGACCTTGAAGTAGACCTGCATCAGCGCGGTCATGGCGAAGGGTTCGATCAGTGCGGCCTTGACGCTGAGCGCGGCGACCACGGCGATGGCGAAGCCCCAGAAGCCCGCCTCGCCGGGGAAGACGTTCACGATCAGGCCGATCGGCAACAGGAAAATCAGGAAGATCACCAGGGTCAGGACCCACACGATGACGGTCAGGAACAGGGCGTTCTTCAGCATCGCCTTGTAGTTCTGCGCGTACAGCACGAGCGCCTCGCGCGCGCCGGCCCAGGCGTTCTCGCTGCGAGTGCGGATCAGATGCGCAAGGATGACCTCGTCGACGTAGGTCAGCGACATGTTGATCACCGCGGTGACGAACTTGGCCACGTTCTGCACCGCCGGGATCGGGATGAAGGACACGAAGGTCATCACCGAGGCGTTGAAGGCGCGCAGGATGCCCTTGATCAGCTGGTCGACGCCGAACAGCACGCTGGATTCGACGAAGCGCTCCTTCACCACGGCGGCGCCGTGCGCGACCTGGCCGCGGCCTTCCGGCAGCGACTGGCCCTCGATCAGCTCGACCAGCACCGCGATGTGGCCGGCCTTGACCGTGTAAAGCAGGTACTCGCGCAGCCAGTACAGGATGCCGCTGACCAGGCCGAAGCCGGTGAGGGCGCCCCAGAACGCGGTGGTGGCCTTGCCCTCCTCGCCGCTGCCGAACAGCCAGCCGATGCCGGCGCCGCCGCCGGTCGTGACGATGTAGGCGAGGGTGATGCCGAAGTAGATCACCAGGCGGAAGCCGAGGTAGGGGCTGGTGCGGGCGAGCAGCGAGACGGTCTCGCCGATGCGGAAGTCCATCATGCGCGGGGTTCCCTGGAGGATGGTGGGCGTGGGCGCGAACGTCGCGCTCGTGCAGGGATACGATAGCGAAGGTCCAATCGCGACAGGAACCCATGCCGGAATCCACAGCCACGACGAATCCATCCGGGCCGAGCGTCTCGCTGGTGCTGGGCGCGGGCGGCGCGCGCGGCCTGGCCCACATCGGTGTGATCGAGGCCCTGCAGCGGCGCGGCTACCGCATCGCCGCCATCGCTGGCTCCTCGATGGGCGCACTGGTGGGTGGCATCCACGCCGCCGGGCGCCTGCGCGTGTACCGCGACTGGGTACGCGCGCTGGAGCGCGGCGACGTGCTGCGCCTGCTCGACTTCGCCTTCGGCCATCCCGGCTTGATCAAGGGCGATCGATTGCTCGGCGTGCTGAAGGAACTGGTCGGCGAGCACACCATCGAACACCTGCCCACGCCCTTCACCGCGGTCGCCACCGACATCGGCAGCCGGCGCGAGATATGGCTCAACCGCGGACCGCTGTTCGACGCCATCCGCGCCTCGATCGCGATCCCGATGGTGTTCACCCCGCATCGCATCAAGGGCCGCGAATTGGTCGATGGCGGCCTGCTCGCGCCGGTGCCGATCGCCGCCACGCGCCTGGTGCACGCGGACCTCGTGATCGCGGTCGACGTCAATGCGCGGCCCGACGCCGCGCGCCCGCTGCGTGGCGATCCGGAGCCGGTCCAGATCGAGGACAACGGCCAGCCCGAGGGCTACCGCGCGCGCATCAGCGCCTTCATCGAGAGCATGCTGGGCAAGTCCGACGAAGCCCCCAGCCAGACCGGCCTGATGGACCTGATGGCGCGCGCCCTCGATACCATGCAGGGCCAGATCGCGCGCATGCAGCTGGCCATGGATCCGCCCGACCTGCTGATCCGCGTGCCGCACAGCACCTGCCTGTTCTACGAGTTCTGGCGCGCCTCCGAGCTGATCGAGCGCGGACGCGAGATCGCCGAGGCGGCGCTGGACGATTTCGAGGCGCGCGGCGCGGGCGCGTCGCGGCCGGGGTGAGGGCCGATCAGGCCCCGCGACGCCGGATCGGGATGCTGGAGACGGGCACCGCGGCGATCTCGCCGCCGCCCTCGCGCCGCGGCTGGCCCGGCTGCGGCGCGAAGGCCTGGGCGTAGAGCACTTCGTAGGTCGCGGGCAGGCGGCCGTCGCTGCCGCGCAGGCGTTCGTAGGCCGCGCGCATACGCGCCAGCCGGCCCTTGCCGGTGAGGCTGCGGCGGCGCTCGGCCAGGGCGTTGGTGGCGCCGATCGCGCGCAGTTCGCGCATCAGGTCGCCGACCTCGCGGTAGCGCAGGTCGAAGTCGTCGCGGTCCGCGACCGGATCGCGGAAGCCGGCGGCCTGCAGCGCATCGCCCAGCACCTGCAGGTCGGGGAAGCGGCTCACGTGCGGGGCCTGGTCCGCCTCGGCGAAGGCCTCGCGCAGCTCCATCAGGGTGCGCGGCCCGAAGGTGGCGATCAGCAGCAGCCCGCCCGGCCGCAGCACGCGACGCAGCTCGCCGAGCGCGCGCGGCAACGACTGCACCCACTGCAGGGCCAGGCTGCTGAAGACGAGATCGAGGCTGCCCTCGGCCAGGGGCAGGGCCTCGGCCTCGCCCTGCACGCAGCGGATCGGGCGCAGCCAGCGCGAGCGCGAGCGCGTCTGCTGCAGCATGGGCCGGGCTGGATCGAGCCCGATCACCTGCGCGCGCGGCCAGCGCCGCTTCATCGCGGCGGCGGCGCGGCCCGGGCCGCAGCCGAGGTCGAGCACGCGCGCCGGTGCCTCGCTCAGCAGGTCCAGCCGCTCCAGCAGGCGATCCTCGACTTCGTGCTGCAGCACGGCGGCGGCATCGTAGCCGGCGGCGGCGCGGGCGAAGCGGCGCCGGACCTCGCGCTGGTCGAAGGGCTGGTTCATGCGTCGGCGTCCGCGCGGACGAAGCCTTGGATCGCCGCGGCCACCTCATCGGCATGGCTGAGGAAGGGCGCGTGCCCGCCGCCCTCGATCTGCAGGAAGCGGCCACGCGGCGCGAGTCCGGCCGCGCGCCGCATCGCCGCCGCCGTGACCAGGCGGTCGCGCCGGCCCGCGATCCACAGGCTCGGCACGGCCAGGCCGGGCAGCGCGGCGCGCAGGTCGCAGGACAGCAGCAGCTCGAGGCCGGCCTGCAGCGCGGCCGGCGCCGGTTCGCCGTGGTCGAAGACGTGTGCGCGCAGGTGGCGCAGGTCGGCGCGCAGGTGGTCCGAGCCCATCGCTTCCAGCGCGAGGAAGCGGTCGATGGTGGCGGCGAAGTCGCTGCCGAGTTCGCGCGCGAAGCCGGTGAACACGGCCGGCTCGACGCCCTCGGGCCAGTCGCCTGCCGCGGTGAAGCGCGGCGTCGCGCACAGCATGACGAGTCCGCGCGCGTGGCGGTCGAGCGCGGCGCGCAGTGCGACCAGGCCGCCCAGCGACCAGCCCAGCCAGAGTGCGTCGCGCGGCACCTGCGCGGCGATGGCGGCGACCGTCTCCGCCAGTCCACTCCAGGGCGTATCGCGGCTGGCGCCATGGCCGGGCAGGTCGACCAGGAACAGGCGATGGTGGTCGCCCAGGCGCTGCGCCAGCGGCGCGAACAACCCGCCGTGCATGGCCCAGCCGTGGATCAGGACCAGCGCCGGGCCCTGTCCGTGCGTTTCGATCCGCATCAGGCCTGGATGTCGCTCGTGGGGGCGGCGGCCTTGCAGGCCTTTTCCAGTTCGTCCAGCAGCTGGTCGATCTGCGCCTCGCTGTGCAGGGCACTGATCGAGATGCGCAGGCGTGCGCGACCTTCCGGCACCGTCGGCGGGCGGATCGCGCCGACCAGCAGGCCGTGCGTGCGCAGGGTGGCGGCCACCGCCACCGCGCGCTTGCTGTCGCCCAGCAGCAGGGGCTGGATCGGCGTGTCGGATTCCATCAGCGGCAGGCCGAGCTGCTGGGCACCGCGGCGGAAGCGACTGACCAAACCCACCAGCTTGAAGCGCCGCCAGGCCTCCTTCTGCGCCAGGCGCAGCGAGGCGCGCGCGGCAGCGGCGATGGATGGCGGCAGGGCGGTGGTGAACAGGTAGGTGCGTGCGGCCTGCAGCACGGCCTCGATCAGGTCCTCGCGCCCGACCACGAGCGCGCCATAGCCGCCCAGGGCCTTGCCCAGGGTGACCAGCTGCAGCGGCACCTCGCGGTACGAGAGCCCGGCGTGCGCGACGCTGCCGCGCCCGCCCGGGCCCATCACGCCGATGCCGTGCGCATCGTCGACGTAGAGGGTGGCGTTCTCGGCCCGCGCCAGCAGGGCCAGCTCCTTCAGCGGGGCGAGATCGCCGTCCATGCTGAACACGCCGTCCGTGGCGAGCATCGCCGGCGCCTCGGGGCGCGTCTGCAGCTGACGCATCGCGCCCTCGACGTCGAGGTGCGGGTAGCGCTTGAGCTCGCAGCGCGAGAGCTGCGCCCCGTCCAGCAGGCAGGCGTGGTTGAGCTTGTCCTGCACGCAGACCGCGCCCTCGTGCAGCAGGGCCTGCAGCACGCCGAGGTTGGCGAGGTAGCCGGAGCCGAACAGCAGCGCGCGCGGCGCGCCCAGCCAGTCGGCGACCTCGCGCTCCAGCGCGGTGTGTTCCTTGTAGTGGCCGCAGATCAGGTCGGCGCTGCCGCTGCCGACGCCGTGCACGGCGGCGGCCTCCTGCATCGCGGCGATGACATCGAGGTGCTGGGCCAGGCCGAGATAGTCGTTGCCGGCGAAGTTGACCAGTTCTCGCCCGTACAGGCGCACGCTGGCGCCCTCGCGGCCCTCGATCTCGATGCGACGGCGTTCGAGGCCGGCGGCGCGGCGCTCGGCGGCGAGCGTGGCGAGTCGTTCCGCGAGCGCCGGGCGCTTCATTTCAGGCCGCCTGGGGTTGGCCGCAGAGGTCGGCATGCACGGTCGCGCTCTCCTGCGTCACCGCCATGGGCGAAAGGCCGAGGCGCTCGAACAGGGCCTGGTCGCGCGCGGTGTCGGGGTTGCCCGTGGTGAGCAGCTTTTCCCCGTAGAAGATCGAGTTGGCGCCGGCCAGGAAGCACAGCGCCTGCAGTTCGTCAGACATGGTCTCGCGCCCCGCCGAGAGACGAACCATAGACTTGGGCATCAGGATGCGCGCGACTGCGATGCTGCGCACAAATTCGAAGGGATCGAGCTCACGCGTGCCGTGCAGGGGCGTGCCCTCGACCTGCACCAGGCGGTTGATCGGGACCGAGTCCGGGTGCGCCGGCAGGTTGGCCAGGGCCTGCAGCAGGCCGGCGCGCTGCGCGCGTGACTCGCCCATGCCGACGATGCCGCCGCAGCAGGTCTTCATTCCGACCTCGCGCACGTGCTCCAGGGTGTCGAGGCGGTCCTGGTACTCGCGCGTGTGGATGATCTCGCCGTAGAACTCGGGCGCGGT
>JANJTY010000096.1 GCA_024710865.1 Lysobacteraceae bacterium
GCCGTGGAACTTGTCGGGCAGCGGGCGCAGCGACTTGGTCAGCAGGCGGATCGCGCCGGCCTGCACCGACAGCTCACCGGTGCGGGTGCGGGTCAGCCCGCCTTCGACCGCGACGATGTCGCCGATGTCCCAGGTCTTGAAGGCCTCGTAGGCCTCGCCCAACGCGTCGCGGGTGAGGTAGAGCTGGATGCGGCCGCTCGTGTCCTGGACCTGGGCGAAGCTGGCCTTGCCCATCACCCGCTTGGCCAGCAGGCGCCCGGCGATGCGCACATGGCGGCCGGTGCCGGCCAGGGCCTCGGCCGTCCACGCCTCCGCATCGGCGTACTCGGCCTGCAGGTCGCCGGCGTAGTCGGCGCGCCGGAAGTCGTTCGGGAAGGCCACGCCCTGCTCGCGCAGCGCCTTGAGCTTGGCGCGGCGCTCGGCGATCAGGAAATTCTCGTCGTCGTGGCTCATGTCGTGATGTCGGAACCTTTTCGGAAGAGCAGTTGACCACGGATTACACGGATGAACACGGATAAGAGCGGATAGAGCAACGTCAGGAAGGGGCCGTGGCAGGCTGCGGCGCGCGGCAGGATCGAATCGGTTGTCGACACGATACCCGGGCGCTCCCCGTTGAATTCGCTTTTATCCGCCTCTATCCGTGTTCATCCGTGTTCATCCGTGGCAAACAAGTCAAACCGCATCCGAGCGCTTCGAGCCGGCCTCAAGGCCGGACTTGAGCGCCGCTTCGACGAACTCGTCGAGGTCGCCGTCCAGCACCTTCTGCGTGTCGGAGCGTTCGACGCCGGTGCGCAGGTCCTTGATGCGGCTCTGGTCGAGCACGTAGTTGCGGATCTGGCTGCCCCAGCCGATGTCGGACTTGGTCGCTTCGACCGCGTCGCGCTCGGCGTTGCGCTTCTGGATCTCCAGCTCGTACAGCTTGGCCGCCAGCATCTTCATGGCGCGGTCGCGGTTGGCGTGCTGGCTGCGCTCGGTCTGGCAGGCCACCACGATGCCGCTGGGCACGTGCGTGATGCGCACCGCCGATTCGGTCTTGTTGACGTGCTGGCCGCCGGCGCCGGATGAACGGTACACGTCGGTCTTGAGGTCGGCCGGGTTGATCTCGATGTCGATCTTGTCGTCCACCTCGGGGCTGACGAAGACCGAGGTGAAGCTGGTGTGGCGGCGGTTGTCCGAGTCGAACGGCGACTTGCGCACCAGGCGGTGCACGCCGGTTTCAGTCTTGAGCCAGCCGTAGGCGTAGTCGCCCTCGACCCGGAAGGTGGCCGACTTGATGCCCGCCACTTCGCCGGCGCTGACCTCCATCAGCTCGGTCTTCCAGCCGCGCGCCTCGCACCAGCGCAGGTACATGCGCAGCAGCATCTCGGCCCAGTCCTGCGCCTCGGTGCCGCCGGCGCCGGCCTGGATGTCGACGAAGGCGTTGGCGGCATCCATCTTGCCCGCGAACATGCGCTGGAACTCGAGCTGCTCGACGCCGCGGGCGAAATGCTCGACGTCGTCGATCACGGCCTGCACGGTGTCCTCGTCCGACTCCATCTCGGCCAGGTCGAGCAGTTCATCGGCGCCGCCAAGTCCGTCCTTCAGGCTGCGAATGCCGGTCACGACCTTGTCGAGCTGGGCTCGCTCGCGTCCCAATCCCTGGGCGCGCTCGGGATCGTTCCAGATGTTCGGATCCTCAAGCTCGCGGCTGACCTCTTCCAGCCGCTCGACCTTCAGGTCGTAGTCAAAGAAACCCCCTCAGCGCATCCAGCCGCTCGGACAGCTCGGCGATGCGCTGACGGATGGGATTGAGCTCCATCATGTCCGTCGAAAACCGCAATGGGAAAGGGCGCGGATGATAGCAGCCCGACCGCGCCGGATGCCGGCCACAGGGCATCGTGCTAGCGTTTGCCACGGCACCAGGGCACGGGAGGGAGCACGGAGTGAACGCCAGATTCCTGATCTCCGGCCTGGCCGGCCTGCTGCTGGCGACGGTCGCCTGCGGCGCGCGGGCCGCCGAACTCGTTGTTTTCGACGACGCCCTGCGCAATGGCTTCCAGGACGAGTCTTACCCCAACGGCGGCGGCATCGACCTCGACAACGCCGCGCCGGTGCGGGCGGGCAACCGCTCCATCGCCTTCGACGGGTTGAGCTTCGGTGCGGTCGCCCTGCGCCGCACCGCGGGCCTCGTGAGCAGCCAGGATTACCCCAGTCTGCGCCTCTGGCTGCACGGCGGCGCCAGCGGCGGCCAGCAGCTGCGCCTGTGGCTGATCGACACCGGCAGCGCGCAGTCGGCGCATGTGGACCTCGACGCCCTGCTGCCCGGTGGCGCGCTGCAGGCCGGCACCTGGCTGCAGGTCGAGGTGCCGCTGACCGCCGGCGCGCTGGCGGCGCGACCGCAGTTCGACCGCATCGAGATCCAGAGCGACGTGGCGGCGGCGCAACCCACCCTGTATCTGGACGACATCGCCCTGCTCCCGCCCGACCCGGCGGCCGATCGCATCTTCGCCAGCCGCTTCGAGGCGGGCGAGGCGCCGGTGTATCTGTTCGTACCGCAGTGGAGCGGCAACGGCATCCGCATCTACCGCCAGTCCGGCCAGGACTGGCAGTTCCTGCGCGCCGCG
>JANJTY010000097.1 GCA_024710865.1 Lysobacteraceae bacterium
GAGAGCCAGCCCCGCGGGATGCTCGGCATGATGTTCGCGCAGCCGGCGGAGATCGACGAGCCCGGCCTGCGTCGAATCGCCGAGCAGACCGGAGGACGCTACTACCGGGCCCGCGACACCCGCGAACTGGCCGGGATCTACGCCGGGCGCGGCCTCGAGCCGGAGCTGGCCCGCAAGGTCGCCCTGCAACTGATGGAAAAGGACGCGCTCGGCGCGCACGCCCGCGACGAACTGGGCATCTCGGAAATCTCCACCGCCCGTCCCGTCCAGGCGGCCCTGACCTCGGCCGCGACCTTCGCCGCCGGCGCCGCCCTGCCGCTGGCGGTCGTGCTGCTGGCGCCGGACGCCGCGCTGATCCCGGCCGTCGCGCTGGCCTCGCTGCTGTTCCTCGCCCTGCTCGGCGCCATCGGCGCCCGCGCCGGCGGCGCCCCCGCGCTGCCCGCCATGCTGCGCGTCGGCTTCTGGGGCGCGCTCGCCATGGCCCTCACCGCAGGCATCGGCGCGCTGGTCGGGACGGCGGTTTAGGGCGGTGCGGGTCCGCTGAAATCCGTCCCGCCGCATCCGATCACGGTCGCTATGGCTGTCGTATCCTTCCGGCGACGCACGAGGGAGCGCCCCGATGCCGCTTTCATGGAACGAAATCCGCGACCGCGCCCTGCGCTTTTCGCGCGAGTGGGATGCCGAGGCGGCTGAACGCGCCGGCGCGCAGACGTTCTGAAACGAGTTCTTCGAAGTCTTCGGCATCAGCCGCCGCCGGGTGGCGGCCTTCGAGTCGCCGGTGCGGCAACGCAAGGACGGCGGCAAGCTCTCCACCGGCTTCATCGATCTGTTCTGGAAGGGCCAGCTGCTGGTCGAGCACAAGTCGCGCGGGCGGGATCTGGACCGCGCCTTCGCACAGGCCATCGACTACTTCCCCGGCATCCCCGAGCGCGACCTGCCGCGCTTCATCCTGGTTTCCGACTTCGCCCGCTTTCGTCTCTACGACCTGGAGGCGGACCGGCAGTGGGAGTTCCCCCTGGGCGACCTGCACAAGCAGGTGCGCCTGTTCGGTTTCATCGCCGGCTACGAGAGCCGCGCCCTGCGCCCGCAGGATCCGGTCAACCTCAAGGCCGCCGAGCGCATGGGCCTGCTGCACGACAAGCTGCTGGCGGCGGGCTACGACGGCCATCCGCTGGAAGTGCTGCTGGTGCGTCTGCTGTTCTGCCTGTTCGCCGACGACACCGGCATCTTTCCGCCGCAGAGCTTCCGCGAGTGGATCGAAGGCGAAACCCGCGAGGACGGCAGCGACCTCGGCGCCCGCCTCACCGAGCTGTTCCAGGTGCTCAACACCGCGCCCGAGCGGCGATTGAAGACGCGTGACGAGGCCCTCGCCGCCTTCCCTTACGTCAATGGCCGCCTGTTCGCCGAGATCCTGCCGATCCCGGCCTTCGACACCGCCATGCGCGCCGACCTGCTCGACGCCTGCGCGCTGGACTGGGGAACGATCAGCCCGGCCATCTTCGGCGGCCTGTTCCAGTCCATCATGGACCCCAAGGCGCGTCGCAACCTGGGCGCGCACTACACCTCCGAGACCAACATCCTCAAGCTGATCGAGCCGCTGTTCCTGGATGAACTGCGGGCCGAGTTCGAGCGCAGCCGCGGCAACCACAACCGCCTGTTCGAGCTGCAGAAGAAGCTGCGCAGCCTCACCTTCCTCGACCCCGCCTGCGGCTGCGGCAACTTCCTGGTGGTGGCCTATCGCGAACTGCGCGTGCTGGAGCTGGACATCCTGCGCATCGTGCGCGACACCCACACCCGCTTTCTCGACGTGTTCGGCCTGGTGCAAGTCAACGTCGACCAGTTCTACGGCATCGAGATCGAGGAGTTCCCCGCCCAGATCGCCCAGGTGGCGCTGTGGCTGACCGATCACCAGATGAACCAGGCGGTCAGCGCCGAGTTCGGCCAGTACTTCGCCCGCCTGCCGCTGACCACCGCGCCCAACATCGCGCACGGCAACGCCCTCACCATGGACTGGCGCGACCTGATCGCGCCCGAACGGCTGAGCTACATCCTCGGCAACCCGCCCTTCATCGGCTCCAAGATGATGAGCCCGCAGCAGCGCGACGAGCTGCTCGCCCTTGTCCCGCCCGGCAGCAAGGGCGCCGGCGTGCTGGACTACGTCACCGGCTGGTACCTCAAAGCCGCCGAACTTCTGAAGCCTCTCTCGTCAATCAGCATGGAGCCCCTCTCCCGCCTGCGGGGCGATGAGGCACGCCTGCGAGCCACTGGCTCGCGTGCCTCTGAGCGCCATCGCGAAAGCGATGGCCGGGGTGCGGGTGGGGGAGAGGGCCCGGTGCCCAGCAACCCTCCCGCTGAAACGGAAGCCGTTCGTGGTGAGGAGGGCGGAACGAGACCGCAGGTCGAGGCCGCCCGTCTCGAACCACCTGCTTCGCACCCCCACATCCGCTGCGCCTTCGTCTCCACCAACTCGATCACCCAGGGCGAACAGCCCGGCATCCTCTGGCCCCTGCTCTGGCGCCACGGCATCCGCATCCAGTTCGCCCACCGCACCTTCCAGTGGAACAACGAAGGCCGCGGCAAGGCCGCCGTGCACTGCGTCATCGTCGGCTTCGGGCTGGAGCCGGCCCGCAAGCCGACCCTGTTCGATTACGAGGACATCCGCGGCGAGCCGCATGCGGTCGTGGCGCAGAACATCAATCCCTATCTGGTCGATGCGGCCGACCTGGTCTTGCCCAGCCGTGGCGAGCCGCTCTGCGCCGAGGCGCCGCGCATCGGCATCGGCAACAAACCCATCGACGGCGGCCACTACCTGTTCACCGACGAGGAAAAAGCGGCCTTCCTCGCCATCGAGCCACAGGCTTCGGTCTGGTTTCGGCGCTGGATCGGCGCCGACGAGTTCCTCAACGGCTACCAACGCTGGTGCCTGTGGCTCGGCGAGTGTCCGCCGGATCAGCTACGGCGCATGCCGGAAGCGATGAAGCGGGTTGAAGCGGTGCGCAAGCTGCGAATTGATAGCAAGAGCGCACCAACCCGCGCCCTCGCTGCCACACCGACGCGCTTCCATGTCGAGAACGTTCCCGCCGATCACTACCTGGTGGTTCCCAAGGTGTCTTCAGAGCGTAGACAGTGGATTCCACTCGGCTATCTCGGACCGGAGACGCTGTCGAGCGACCTGGTGTTCGTCGCGCCGCACGCGTCGCCCTACCACCTCGGCGTACTGCACTCGACCATGCACATGGCCTGGGTTCGCGGCACCTGCGGGCGTCTCGAAAGTCGCTACCGCTACTCGAAGGACATCGTCTACAACAACTACCCCTGGCCCGAGTCGCCCAGCGACAAGCAGCGCCAGGCCATCGAAGCCGCCGCCCAGGCCGTGCTCGACGCCCGCGCCGCATTCCCCGACAGCTCGCTGGCCGACCTCTACGACCCGCTCGCGATGCCGCAGGCATTGCTCAAGGCCCACCAGCAGCTCGACCGCGCCGTCGACGCCGCCTACGGCTTCAAGGGCCGCACCGACGCCGAGCGCGTCGCCTTCCTGTTCCAGCGCTATCAGGCGCTGACGTCCCTGCTGCCGGCGGCCAGCGCGAAACGCAAGCCGGCGCGCCGCGCAGCGGAGACACAGGCATGAGCCGGTGAGCGTGGTGCATG
>JANJTY010000297.1 GCA_024710865.1 Lysobacteraceae bacterium
GACGCCCTGCCCCCGGCCGCGAGCGCACCTTCCGGGAGCGACCGGCACGCCGCCGAAGCGCCCGCCCGGACAAGCGCTTCGTTCGCGTTGATGCACCTGCGCCAGCGGGCCGTCGCCTGGGCCAGCAGCCTCGGGCACCGCGCGCAGGCAGCGCGCCACCTGCTGCAGGCACGGCTTGTCCAACCGGCAACGGACCCGGCGGGCGAGGACCGCGCGCCGCTGCTCGGCCGGGTGATCGATCCGTCACTGATCAACGAGCGGACGGTGATCAACTTTCTCAACGACGTGCTGGCCTTCTACCTGATCCGCACGCACTGGGACCTCATCACCCAGCGCTGGCTGCGCGAACCCCTGCGGCACGGCAATGCCTGGCTGGCCGTCTTCTACCTGACCTTCCTGCTGGTGCGCTATCGCAAGCAGGTGGCGCGCGCGCCCCGGGCGCTGCCGGCCCCGGAAGGAACCCCATGACCGCCGCGAGCGCCGTCGGCGTGCGCCTCGTCCACGCCCTGGCCCGGCGCATCCGGGTAGAGGTGCCCGCGCTGCGCGACAACGAGGAGCGCTTCTACCTGCTCGAAATCCTGCTGCGCAAGCACGGCGCGATCCGGGACGTCCGCGCGGTGCCGCGCATCGGTTCGCTGACCGTGCATTTCGATCCGATGATCATGACGGCGGAAGCGCTGCTGATCCTGCTCGACCAGCTGGCCACCCGGCTGGCCAGCGCGCCGCCGGCGCCGGCAGCGCCGCCGGCAATCGCCGATGACGGCCCGTCCACCCACCTCTCGCTGGCCATCGAGGGCATGAGCTGCGCCTCCTGCGCCGCGCTGATCCAGCTCACGCTGGCACGCGATGCGCGCGTGCAGGCTGCCAGCGTCAATTTCGCCGCCGGCACCTGCGTCGTCGATGGCCGCCTTTCCCGCGCGGATATCGAACTCGCCGTGCGCCGCCTGGGCTACCAGGCACGTCCGATGGACACCCTGGCGCAGCGTCGCCTGCTGGTCGAGCGCGAGCGCGAACTGCGCGAGGACGCCCGCCGACGCTTCGTCCGCGCAGCCCTGCTCACCGCCCCGCTGATGGCGCTCGGCATGGCCATGCCGCACCGCTACAGCCTGCGCCTGCTGCAGTTCGTCCTGGCCACCCCGGTGCTGTTCGGCGCCGGACGGCCGTTCTTCAGCCGCGCCGCGACGCAGGCCCGGCACGGCCACGCCAGCATGGACACCTTGATCGCGCTCGGCGCCGGCGCCGCCTGGCTCTACAGCCTGCCCGGCCTGCTGCCGTCGCGGCACCGCCACTACCTGTATTTCGAGGCCGCCGCCGGCATCGTCGCCTTCGTCCTGCTCGGCCGCTATCTGGAGGAATCCGCCAAGGGCAAGGCCGGCGAGGCGATCCGCCAGCTCATCGCCCTGCAGCCGGCGACCGCCACCGTGCTGCGCGACGGGATCGAGCTGTGCGTGGACGTCGAAACGCTCCAGCCCGGCGAGTTGCTGCGCGTGCGGCCCGGCGAGCGCATTCCCGTCGATGCCGAGATCGTCGAGGGCCGTTCAGAAATCGACGAATCGATGCTCACCGGCGAAAGCCTGCCGGCCGCCCGCGGACCGGGCGAGCGCGTCTTCGGCGGCTGTCTCAACCAGCACGGCGTGCTCACCCTGCGCGCCGTGTCGGTGGGACGCGACACGGTGCTGGCGCAGATCGTGCGAATGGTCGATGCCGCCCAGGGCGCCCGGCTGCCGGTGCAGAAGCTCGCCGACCGCATCTCGGCCGTCTTCGTCCCCGCCGTCATCGGCCTGGCCGGCGCCACCGCCGCCGGCTGGCTGCTGGCGGGCCGACCGGCAACGCACGCGCTGGCGCACGCCATCGCCGTGGTGCTGATCGCCTGCCCCTGCTCGCTCGGTCTCGCCACGCCCACCGCGATCATGGCCGGCACCGGCGCCGCCGCGCGGCGCGGCATCTTCATCCGCAACGGACTGGCGCTGGAAACCGGCGCCCGCGTGGACACCGTCGTCTTCGACAAGACCGGCACCGTCACCGAGGGCCGCCCGGCGGTCGTCGACTGGCACAACCGCTCGACACTGCCGGATGCGGCGCTGCTCGGACTGATCGCCGCCACCGAGCGGGATTCCGAGCATTTCCTTGCGCGCGCCCTGCGCGAATTCGCCGAAGCGCACGGCGCCCCGGCCCGCCCGCCGGTCGACGCTTTCGACTACACCCCCGGGCGCGGCGTGCGCGCGCGCGTCGGTGGCCACGCGCTGAGCATCGGCAACACGGAATGGCTGAGCGCGTGCGGCGTCGACCCCGCGCCCTTCGCCGATGCCGTGGCGCGGGCCGGCAACGAAGGCAAGACGCCCGTGCTGGTGGCGCTCGACGGCGAACCGGCCGCCTTCCTCGCGGTGGCCGACCGGCCGCGCGCCGATGCCGCGGCGACCATTGCCCGCCTGCACGCCATGGAGATCCGCACGCTCATGCTCACCGGCGACATCGAGCCTGCCGCTCGCCATGTCGCCGCCCAGATCGGCATCGCCGAGGTCGTCTCGCGCGCCACCCCGCAGGACAAGCTCGAGTGCATCCGCACCCTGCAGGCCGCCGGAGCGGTGGTGGCCATGGTCGGCGACGGCATCAACGATGCCCCCGCCCTCGCTGCGGCCGACGTGGGCCTGGCCATCGGCGGCGGCACCGACATCGCCACCGAAACGGCCGACGTGACGCTGATGCGCGGCGATCTCGCCAAGGCCGCCGATGCCCTGGCGATCTCGCGACGCACCATGCGCATCATTCGCGAGAACCTGTTCTGGGCGCTCGGCTACAACACGGTGGCCATTCCCATCGCCGCCGCCGGTCGTCTCAATCCGATGATCGCCTCGGCGGCGATGGCGGCAAGCTCGGTCTCGGTGGTGCTCAACTCGCTGCGCCTCCTGCGCCGTTCCTGAGCCCCGTCCGTGCCGAGCGAACCGTTTTCCTATCTCGCCGCCTTCCTTACCGGCCTGCTCGGCAGCGGCCACTGCCTGGGCATGTGCGGCGCCCTGGTCTGCGGTTATTTCATCCGTGCGCCGCGCGCCAGCGGCTGGCTGGCCCAGGCGCCCCTCGCCGCCTATCATGCCGCGCGCATCGGCGTGTATGGCGTGGCCGGCATGCTCGCCGCCGGCATGGGCGCGGTCCTGCTGGCCAGCGGTGGATTCGGCCAGGCGCAGGGCATCCTGCAACTCGCCGCCGGCCTGCTGGTCATGCTGCTCGGGATCGAAATGCTCGGCATCCTGCCCTTTTCGCTGACGGTGGGTTTCGCGCCGGCACGCTGGCTGCGTCGGGTCTTCATCAGCGCCGGCCGGCATGGCGCGGTGCGCGGCGCCGCCCTCGCCGGGCTGGTGAACGGTCTCATGCCGTGCTCGATGACCATGGCCATGGCGGTCAAGGCCACCACCGCGCCCTCGGTGCCGGAGGGCGGCCTGCTCATGCTCGCGCTCGGCGCCGGCACCCTGCCCTCGATGCTCTTCGCCAGCGTTCTTTTCGGCCGCCTGGGCCCGCGCCTGCGCGGCCTGCTGCAAAAGGGCGCGGCGCTCTTCGTGATCGCGCTCGGAGCAAGCACCTTCTGGCAGGGCTTCACCTATTTCCGGGTAATGCAGCGCCTGCTCGGCTGACGGTCCGCGACAAAATGCCGCAGCGCCAGAGCATCGCCGAACGCTAATATTGTCGCACCCCCCGCCCACACCCGCCTTTCCCGCATCCTTCAATCCCAGGAGGTTCATCATGCAACGTCGCGACCTGCTCAAGCTCTCCCTTCTCGGCGGCGGCCTCGCCGTGGCCCTGCCGGCCTCGGCGCAGTCCGCCTGCGCCGGCGACGGCACGCCGGCACAGTTCATCCCGAAGAAGCCGGCCGACCCGGCACCGCTGGAGGGAGAACTGCAGAAATATCCGAAATGCCCCTACTGCGGCATGGACCGCAAGGAGCACAACGCCACGCGCATGCTCGTGCAGTACAGCGACGACCTGGTCGATGGCACCTGCTCGATCCACTGCCTGGCACTCAGCCTGAGCCTCAACATCGACCGCGAACCC
>JANJTY010000351.1 GCA_024710865.1 Lysobacteraceae bacterium
CGCGCACCAGGCGCGCGACCAGGTGGCGGCCGACAAAGCCGGTGCCGCCGAGAACGACCAGGTTCAAGGGCTTCATTGCGGGTTTCCAATCCGGTTTCAGGAGGGGCAGGCGAAACTGCGGGTCTCGCCGCTGTCGGCCTGGCCGAGGCGGGCCGAGAGACTGCGCGCCGTGCCCTGCAATCGCCAATCGTAGATCACGCTGAAGGCCAGCACCCGCGCCACGTACTCGCGTGTCTCGGCGTAGGGGATGGTTTCGACCCAGATGTCCATCGGGTCGGTGGCGCGCTGGCTGCGCCAGCGCAGCACCGGTCCGGGGCCGGCGTTATAGGCGGCGGTGGCGAGCGCCATGTTGCCATCGAAGCGGTCGCGCATGGCCGCGAGGTAGGCGCTGCCGATGCGCAGGTTGACGGCGGGACGGTAGAGGGTCTGCGATCCGGCCCAGGCAATGCCCAGCTTGCGCGCGACCTCGGCGCCGGTGCCGGGCAGGATCTGCATCAGGCCGCGTGCGTCGGCGGCGGAGCGCGCGTCGGGCATCCAGGCGCTCTCGGCGCGGATGAGGGCGGCGACCCAGCCCGCGTCGAGGCTGCGATCCGCGGCCTGGCGCACAAGGCTGCGCTTGTAGCTCACCGGAAAGCGCAGCCCGTAGTGCTGCAGGTCCGTTCCCGACGTGAGGCTGAACACGGCTCGATCGTGCCAGCCGATCTCGGCCGCCAGGCGCACCGCTTCGCGACGTTCGTCCGGCTGCAGCGCGGGATCCAGTTCGGCCCACTCCATGCGCGCCCATGACTGGCGCCCCGCACGGTGCAGTACCAGGGCGCGCTGCATGCCCGGCAGGCTGGCGACGCGCGCGCGGCGCGACGGGTCATCATCGAGTTCACGCGGGCACAGGGCATACGGCCATCCCAGGCGGTCGGCGGCGAGGAAGCCGTGGTAATTGGATTCGCCGGCGACCTCGGCCAGGAGTTGGCGCGCCTCCGAGCGCAGTCCGAGCAGTTCCTCGACGCGGGCACGGAAGTAGCGCCAGCGCGTGGCCTGGGCGAGCGCATCCGGCATGGCCAGGATCGCCGCCCGTGCCGCCCGCCAGTCGGCGCGCGCCATCGCCTCGCGCGCCCGCCATTCGTGCAGGCGGTCGTCCCAGGCCCGCTGCGGGACGCGCTCGAAGCGGGCGGCGGATGCGGGCAGGTAGCTGGCCGCGCTCCACAGCGCGATGGCGTTGCGCACGGCGTCCTGCGTCGACGCGTCAAGGCCGAGCGGTGTGGCCAGGTCGGCGAGCAGGGTCTCGGCTTGGCCCGGATCGCGCCGTGCCAGGCGCAACAGGCCCTGGCCGGCGACGCGTTGCGCCAGCGGCTCGGCCGGCCAGCGCGCGGCGCGGTTGTCCGGCGCGACCAGGAAATCGGCATAGGCTTCGACCTGCGCGCGCGACTCCGCCGGCAGACGACGGGCGATGAAGCGCGCGAGGCTGGCATTGCCGGCGTCGAGTGCGCGGCCGATCCGGTCCATGGCGAGGTCGGGTGTGATGCCACCGTTTCGCTCCAGTTCGGCGAACGCCGCATCGCACAGCGCGGGCAGCGACTCGGCGCTCAGCCAGACCTGCGCCACGGCCTGCAGGTCGGCGTCATCGGTTCCGTCGTCGAGGCGCGCGACCAGCGCGGCACAGCGCAGTTCGGGCGAATCCTCGCCCTCATGGAAGGCGAGGAAACCGGTCCAGTCCTTGCGCTCGATGCGGCTGCGCAGCCAGGCCACGCGAAGGGCGGGAATGAACGGCAGGCCGGCGTAACGGTCGAGGAAGCCCCGCACTTCGTCCGCACCGGCGCTGTCAAGGCGACGGCGCAGTGCGGCATAGTCGAGCCAGGGCTTGAGTGCATGGCCGCGGTACTGCCGCTCGATCGCGGGCCAGGCCGAGAGCGGTCCCTTTTCGACCTGCTCCAGGGCCTGGCGCAGTGCGGCGACCTCCGCATCGGTCGGATCGGCCGACGCCGGCGCGCTGCAAAATGCGGACAGGGCCAGCAGGATGGAACGGAGTGCGTACATGCGTCGGAGTGTAACGGAAGGCGGCGGACATCCCGTGGCCGTGTCCCGAACGGTGCGGCCGTGCTGAGCGCACTGCTGCTCTACGCCCTGCTGGGACTGGCTGCCGGCATCCTGGCAGGCCTGCTGGGCATTGGCGGCGGGTTGGTCCTGGTGGTGGCACTGGCCTGGCTGCTGCCGCTGCAGGGCGTGCCGCCCGAGGCCGCCATGCACGCGGCGCTGGCGACCTCGCTGGCCAGCACCGTGCTCACCGGACTGTCCTCGGCGCGCGCCCATCATCGGCGCGGCAGCGTGCGTTGGGTCAGCGTGCGCTGGCTCGTGCCGGGCATGCTGCTGGGTGGAGGGCTGGGCAGCTGGTTCGCGGTGGGCCTGGATGGCGCGATATTGCGCTATGCCGTGGCCGGCTATTGCCTGCTGGCGGCGCTGCAGATCGGCTTGGGCCGGCAGCGCGAGCGCGTGCAGCCAACCGACCCCCGCGGCCCTGGCCTGAGCCTGGCTGGGGTCGGCATCGGTGCGGTGTCGGCCGTGGTCGGCATCGGCGGCGGCAGCATGACCGTGCCGCTGCTGGTCTGGCTGGGCGTGACGCCGGTGCGTGCAGTGGGCACCTCGTCCGCCTGTGGGGTCGCGATCGCGCTGGCCTCGGCCGCCGGCTACGCCAGCCTCGCGCAGGCCCCGGGCATGCCGCCCGCCAGCGTTGGCTACGTTTTTCTGCCAGCGGCGGCGGGCATCGCGGTCGCTTCGGTGCTGGCGGCGCCCTGGGGAACGCGCCTCGCGCATCGCATCGGCGCGGTCGCCCTGCGCCGGGTCTTCGCCCTCTTCCTGGCCCTGGTCGGCCTTTCGCTGCTGCTTGGCTCGGGATGAGCCGGGCCGATACGTGCCGCGCACTTCTCTCCACCGTTTGGTCGACCTGACCGAGCGCGCCCCAGCGCGGATGCGGGCTTGTAAGGAGACCGTTGTGGGTTTGTGAAATTTGCCTTAAATATCCTGCGCCCGAGCCCGCGCCGTGGGGAGCTGTGCCGGGCAGGCCATCCACCTACCGACGTTCCCGGGGAGAAGGAATTCATGTCCACCTGCACCGCCCGACGGCTGTCCGCCGCGATCCGCTACGCCCTGCTGCTTGCCGCCCTGCCCGTCGTCGCCCACGCCCAGGGAGAGGACGAGGCCCGCCAGCTCGACCGCGTCGAAGTGACCGGCACCCGCATCAAGAAGGTCGAGATCGAGGGCCAGGCCCCGGTCCAGACCATCACGCGCGAGGACATCGACCGCTCGGGCCTGCGCTCGATCGGCGACGTGCTGCAGCAGATCACCGCTTCCGGTTCATCACTCAATACCAAGTTCAATTCCAGCGGCAACTTCGGCTTCCCGCCGGATGGCGGCGGCGTCGGTGCCGGCGCCACCACCGTCGACCTGCGCCACGTCGGCGCCAAGCGCGTGTTGGTGCTGGTCGACGGCATCCGCTGGGTGAACGAAAGCTCGGCCTCGGGCGTCGGTGGCGTGGTGGACCTCAACACCATCCCGCTCTCCATTGTCGAGCGCATCGATGTGCTGGAAGACGGCGCCTCGTCGATCTACGGCTCCGACGCGATCGGCGGCGTGGTCAACATCATCACCCGGCGCGACTACGAAGGCGTGGGCGTTTCCGTCAGCCATGGCCAGTACGACGAAGGCGACGGCGATCTTTCCACCGCCGAGCTCAGCTTCGGCGGCAGCGGGGAGCGCTACAGCTTCTTCCTGGGCGTGAGCTACAACGAACAGAAGGAGGTCGCCTCCAACACCCGCGAGCAGTCCAGCCTGCCGGTGCCCGGTACCGGTCTCGCGCTGGGCAGTTCGGCGATTCCCGCCGGCCGCTTCGTGGTGACGGATCCGGTTTCGGGCGTGACCTTCAACGTCGTCCCCAACGCCGGCGTCGCCAATCCCGTGTTCGACCGCAGCCAGACCGGCTGCAATCGCACCGACGATTTCCACTGCTTCACCACCGCCGACCGCTTCAATTACGCCCAGTTCAACCTGCTGGTCACGCCCAGCAAGCGCACCGGCCTGTTCGGGCAGATGCGCTACGACCTCACCGACAGCATCACCTGGTACACCAAGGCGCTCTACAACAATCGCCAGTCGACCAACCAGGCCGCGCCCGAGCCCTTCTTCCTTGGCCAACTCGTGCCCACCAACTTCTGGGCCGACAACCTGACCTGGTCGGCCAGCAATCCTTACAACCCCTTCGGCTTCGACATGGTGGGCGGCCAGAACCTGCTGCTCATCGGCCGCCGTCCGGTCGAGGGCGGGCCGCGCGTGTTCGAGCAGGACGTCGACACCACCTACTTCGCCACCGGCCTGGAAGGCAGCTTCGACC
>JANJTY010000397.1 GCA_024710865.1 Lysobacteraceae bacterium
GAGCAGGCCGCGGACGAGGTCCTGAGCCCCGAATCCATCCACCTCTCGCTGAGCGAATCGGGCATCGCGCGCACGCTGGGCGCGGACGAGGTCGTGCCGCAGGAGGTCGCGATCAAGGTCAAGCGCGGCGTGATCCGCGCCCGCGGCGGGAACCAGGCCCGCTACCTGCACGCCATCGCCACGCACGACATCAATTTCGGCATCGGACCGGCCGGCACCGGCAAGACCTTCCTGGCCGTCGCGATGGCGGTGGAGGCGCTCAATGCGTCGCGCATCCAGCGCCTGCTGCTGGTGCGCCCCGCGGTGGAAGCCGGCGAGAAGCTGGGCTTCCTGCCCGGCGACCTGGCGCAGAAGGTCGATCCCTACCTGCGCCCGCTCTACGACGCGCTGTACGAGATGCTCGGCGTGGAGACGGTGGCCAAGCTGATCGAACGCAATGTCATCGAAGTCGCGCCGCTGGCCTACATGCGTGGCCGCACCCTGAACGATGCCTTCGTGATCCTGGACGAGGCGCAGAACACCACGATCGAGCAGATGAAGATGTTCCTCACCCGCATCGGCTTCGGCTCGACTGCGGTGGTGACCGGCGACCTGACCCAGGTCGACCTGCCCAAGGCGCAGAAGTCCGGCCTGCGCGACGCGATCGAGGTGCTGCGCGGGGTGGAAGGCATCAACTTCACCTTCTTCACCGCGCAGGACGTGGTGCGGCATCCGCTGGTGGCGCGCATCGTGCGCGCCTACGACGCGCGCGATGCGGAGGGCGCATGAGTCGCCGCTCCCAGGCCTGCGAGCTCGCGCTCAGCGTCGGCTACGGCCTGCCGCGGCGCGGACTGCCCGCGCCCGCCAGCTTCCGGCGCTGGGCCGGAGCCGCCTTGATGGGCCGCAAGCGTGAGGCCGAGCTCGGCCTGCGCGTGGTCGATGCCGACGAAGGCCAGGCCCTGAACCGCGACTACCGCGGCAAGGACTACGCCACCAACGTGCTGAGCTTCCCGGCCGAGCTGCCGCCGGGTCTGAAGCTGCCGCTGCTCGGCGACCTCGTGCTGTGCGCACCCGTGGTCGCGCGCGAAGCCGCCGAGCAGGGCAAGCCGCTGGCCGCGCACTACGCCCACCTCACCGTGCACGGCGTGCTGCACCTGCTCGGCTACGACCACATGGCCGAGGCCGAGGCCGAACGCATGGAGGCCGAGGAGCGCCGAATCCTGGCTGGACTTGGCATCGCCGACCCCTACGCTTGAGCGACCGGGCTTGCTTGAAGAGCCTTTTGACGCGGATGACGCGGATCAAGCGGATTGGCGCGGATCAGAAGCGGATTTCAGGAGTTGCTGGACGGCGATCGATGGGTGTTCCGGCGGGCATGCGTCTGGTGCGCTGATGCATCGCTTCGCGTTGATCCGGCTTGATCCGCTCTGATCCGCGAAATCCGCGTCGAAGGCTCTTGATTTCGCTTGGCCACACCCCGGGGAACGCCCACAGCCTGGCCCGCCACGGCGATTTGCTAAGATTCCGGCCCTTGCCCCCTGCGGGCGCGATATATCGCTTCGATGTCCGAAGACCCGAGTAGTACGGGCGCTCCGGCGCGGTCCTGGTTCGGTCGCCTGACCGATGCGCTGTCCGGAGAGCCCCGCAACCGCGAAGAGTTGATCGAGGCGCTGCAGAGCGCGCAGGCCAAGGGCCTGCTCAGCCTCGACACCCTCAAGATGATCGAAGGCGCCATCGCCGTGGCCGACCAGGAGGTCGGGGACGTCATGGTGCCGCGTGCGCAGATGGTGTCCATTCCCATCGATGCCCCGATCGACGAGGTGCTGCGCATCGTGGCCGAGAGTGGCCACTCGCGCTTTCCCGTGCACGGCGACGACAAGGACGAGATCCTCGGCATCCTGCTGGCCAAGGACCTGCTGCGCGACCCCGCCGCGGGAACTGCGCCTCGGCCGCTCGGCGAACTGCTGCGCCCGGCGGTGCTGATTCCCGAATCCAAGCGCCTGAACGTGCTGCTCAAGGAGTTCCGCCTCTCGCGCAACCACATGGCGATCGTGGTCGACGAGTACGGCGGCGTTGCCGGCCTCGTCACGATCGAGGACGTGCTGGAGCAGATCGTGGGCGAGATCGACGACGAGCACGACGACGCGCCGGAGGAGCAGTGCCTGATCGTGTCGCTGCCGGACGGACGCTTCCAGGTCGACGCGCTGACGCCGATCGACCTGTTCAACCAGCGCTTCGAGGCGGAGCTGCCCGACGACGAGTACGACACCATCGGCGGCCTGGTCACGGCCGTGATAGGTCATCTGCCCGAGGGCAACGAAGAAGTCGACATCGAACGCTTCCACTTCCGGGTCGCGAAGGCCGAACACCGCCGGGTGCACGCCTTCCTGATGTCGGTGCAGGCGGACGGATGAGGCGCGCGGGCCTGCGCCTCGCGCTGCTGCTGCTCCTGCTGCTGCCCGCCCTAGCCGGGGCCGCACCGCGCATCGGCCTGGTCACCATGCTTCCGGGCGACGTCTACTGGTCGCGCTTCGGGCACAACGCCATCCTGGTCGAAGGTGAGGACGGCCGGCGCCTGCTCTACAACTACGGTTTCTTCGACTTCGAGCAGCCCGGCTTCCTGGCTCGCTTCCTGCGCGGCCGCATGCTCTACCGCCTCGCGGTCGTGCCGTTCGAGCAGGACCTGGCGTATTACGCGGCCGAAGGCCGCGGCGTGCAGCTGCAGTGGCTGGACCTGCCGCCTGAACGCGCCGGCCGACTGGCCGATTTCCTGGCCTGGAACGCGCTGCCCGAGAACGCCGAGTACCGTTACGACTACTTCCGCGACAACTGCGCCACGCGTGTACGCGACGCCTTGGACCAGGCCCTGGACGGCGCGCTGCGCGACCAGCTGCGCGGCCGTTCGCGCGGCCTGAGTTACCGCAGCGAGGCTCTGCGCCTGGCGGCCGAAGAGGACTGGCTGTGGCTGGGGATCCACGCTGGGCTGGGTCCGGCCGCCGACATCCCGCTCTCGCGCTGGGACGAGGGCTTCGTGCCGATGCGACTGGCCGAAGCGGTGCGCCTCGTGCGCACCCCCGAGGGCGGCCCGCTGGTGATTGGCGAGCGCGAGCTGCTGCCGCATCGGCTGACGGCGGAGCGCGACGATCCACCGCAGCGGCGCTGGCTGTTCGTCGCGCTCGGTGTGCTCGGCGCCGTGGCCGTTGGCAGGCTCGGCCATCACGGCCGCGGGCACGGGTTCGCCGTCGGCCTGCTGGCCGGACACTGGCTGCTGTGCGGCCTGGGCGGAAGCCTGCTGCTCGGGCTCTGGCTGGCGACCGACCACCAGATCGCCTATGCCAACGCCAACCTGCTGCTGCTCAATCCGCTGGCGCTGGCGCTGCTGCCAGCCCTGCCCGCGCTGGCGCGGCGCGCGGCTGGCGCATGGATGCGCGGCATCGCGGTGCTGATCGCCCTGGCGGGCATCGCCCTGCCCCTGGCGCTGGCGCTGCGCCTGATCGAGCAAGACGCCGCGGACTTCGCCTGTCTGCTGCTGCCGCTGCATCTGGCGGCGGCCTGGCGCCTGCACGCCCTGGGGCGTTCGTCGCCGGCCTGAAGCGCTTGCCCAGCCAGGGGCCGGCTGCGCATCATGCCGACATGCCCGCGCCCTACTCACCGCCCCACGCCGTGGTCAACTGCGCGGCCTATGACGCCAGCGGTCGGCGCCTGCCCGAGTTCGGCCTGGACCGGATCGACGAAATCCTGGCGCAGGGCGACGCCTTCGTCTGGGTCGGGGTACGCGAGCCCGACGAGGACCTTCTCGCCAAGCTGCAGCTCGAGTTCGGTCTGCACGACCTCGCCATCGAGGACGCGCACAAGGCGCACCAGCGGCCCAAGATCGAGACCTACGGCGACTCGCTCTTCATCGTGCTGCATACCGCGCAGGGCCAGGACGGCCACGTCGTGCTGGGCGAGACCCACATCTTCCTCGGGCGCAACTACCTGCTGACGGTGCGGCACGGCGCCTCGGCCAGCTACGCACCGGCCCGCGCCCGCTGCGAACGCGAGCCCGACCTCCTGGCACTGGGGCCGTCCTACGCGCTGTACGCGGTGCTCGACCACATCGTGGACAACTACCTGCCGATCGTGGGCGACTTCGAGGCCGACCTGCGCACACTCGAGGCGGACATCTTCGCCGCCTCGTTCAAGCGCGAGACGATCGAGCGCCTGTACCGGCTCAAGCGCGAGCTGACCGGCTTGCGGCTCGCAGTCTCGCCGCTGCAGGACATCCTCAACCAGCTCATCCGCTTCCATCCTGGGCTGATCCGGGACGAGGTGCGGATCTATTTCCGCGACGTCTACGACCACGCACGGCGCGCGAACGAGGCCACCGACACGCTGCGCGAGATGCTGACGGCGGCGATGACGGTCAACCTGTCGCTGGTGACGGTGCAGCAGGGCGAAGTCGTGCGGCGCCTGGCCGGCTGGGCCGCGCTGGTCGCGATCCCGACCCTGGTCGCGAGCTGGTACGGCATGAATTTCCAGCACATGCCCGAACTGGCAGGAGAGACGAGCTACGGCATTGTCGCCGGCACGACCCTGGCGGCCTGCGTCGGCCTTTACGCCGTGCTCAAGCGCGCACGCTGGCTTTGAATTGCCTGGTACGGCCCTGAAAAAGATACGGCCGGGCCCGTAAGCCCGGCCGCAGGTGCCTGTGCGGCACATCCGCGACCCGGGGAGAGCCGCGGTATCGGAGCGCCCTGTACCGGCACCCTGTGGGGGTGGCTGCCGGTACTCTCCGATCCTGAGACCTCCCATTCGCTGGGAGAAGGGACCGGGCATCCGTGCCCAAGTCCCGATAACCCTGTGGTGGTCGGCGCCAGCCTGTCCGCAGCCCCGGAGGCGGGTTTCGCGGCGTCCACGCTGTGACCGGATGCAAGGTTAGGCCGTCCGAGGGCGCCGCCGCTGCCCCCAAATGGGGGGCAACGGCGGCTTTTTTTGCGCAGGACCGACGCCAGGCGATACCGCCAGGGAACCTCTGAGGCAAGCAGAGGCTTCGCCGGCAGGGGCTGACCCGCTCGCGAGGCACGCGCGCAAGCGATTGATTCGGCGAAGTCGAGCGCGGAGGGGTGCCGGACTCGACGCGAGCCGACCCGTCTGTCCTGCGCCTGAGGCAGGGGCCTCGATGAGGTGTCCTGTCCCCGCGCAGGGCGTTGCGACAGCGTGCGACCCGGATGTCACGCCCGCCGCGCCAGCACGCACGGGATTGAGCGGCGTGAGCGAGTCCGGACCTGCGCCGGACTCGCGAGGTTGAGAACGTGCAGGACAGCACGCTCTCAGCCGCCTGCTAGTCGACTCGCCGGGTCGCCGTGCCCAGCACCAGAGTGCTCCAGTCGATGCCCTGCCCTTCCAGTGACGCGCGTTGCAGGCTGAGTCCCTCGGTGCCGAGGCTGGCCCGCAGGCCGGCCAGGCTCGCCTGCCGGGTCCAGGGCAGGGCCGCTTCGCGGCCCGCGGTATCCGCGTGTCGCCAGCGCAGGCGAGGTTCGCCGGCGGCGGACCAGGCCTCCAGCCACTGGCGCGATCCGTCTCCATGCGAAACCTCCAGCAGACGCGCCGGAACCGCGCCGTTCGCCCGTCCCAGCGGCAGGAGCAGGCGCCCGCCGCGCTTGAGCGTCTCCAGTGCGTCGCCCGCATCGAGGGCTTCGAAGCCATCACGGAAGAGCGCATCGGGCAAGGGTGCGGCGCCGACGATCTCGATGGCGAAGGCATCGGCGTCGTCGCCCGGCTGCGGATCGGTGCCGCTGACCAGCTCGACCAGCGCGGTGTTGACGAAGGCGCCGTTCTGCATCTCCGGGCGGATCGTCGCCGTCACGACGAGGCTGATCACGCCTCCGGCCGGCAAGCTGGCATCGACCGCGACATCGCCCGCGCCCGACTCGGCCGAACAGACACCGCCACCGGTCGTGACGCAGATCCAGCTCGCACCGGCCGCGTCCAGCTCGGCCGGCAGGATGTCCACGATGCTGAGCGCTGCGGCGTTGCTCGGTCCGGCGTTGCCGACCGTGATCAGGTAGTCCACCACCGTGCCCGGCTGGGCCGTGGCGCGCGTGCCGACCTTGCTGATCGAGAGATCGGCCTGTTCGATGCCGGTGGCGGTGTAACTGACCTGGCCGACGGTGCCGTGCGCGGGCAGCTGCGCGCTGATGGTGGTCTCGCCAGCGTCAGCTGGCAGCACCCAGCCGCCGAGGCTGGCGACGCCGCCGGCGTCGGTCAACGCGCTGGCACCGATCAGGCTGCCGTTGCCGCTGCCCTGGAACTGCACCAGGGTGCCCGGCACCGGATCGCCGTTGGCATCCAGCACCCGCACCGCGGGCAGCGGGCCCGACAGCGGCGCGCCGGCGATGCCGTCGAAGCTGGTGTCGCCCACCACCTCCAGGGCCGCGATCGGCGCCGCCAGGATCTGCAGCAGGGCGGTGGCGCCGCCGCTGTAGTTCGGATCCAGGACGCTGGCGCTGACGGCATACGAGCCGACCGCGCTCGGCGCGACCAGGCTGCCGTCGTAACGCACTTCAACCGGAATGCCGTTCGGCGTCGTGCTGACGGAAACCGGCTTGGGCAGGCCGTCGAAGACCTGGGCCAGGTCGCCCAGCAGCACGTCCACCGCCGCCGGCGCGATCACCAGCACGCCGCTGGCCGAGCCGCTGTAGTTGGGATCGACCACCACCGCCTGCACCGCGTAGCTGCCGGCGTCGACCGGCAGCGCCGCGCCGCCGTCGTAGCTGACCTCGACCGCGACGTCGGGCGTGACCGTGACGGTGGCGGCCTGGCCGCTGCCGTCGTAGGTGCGCGACAGGTCGGACAGCACGACGCTGGCGGCGGCCGGCAGGATCTGCAGGCTGGCGCTGGCCGAACCGCTGTGGTTCGGACCCTCGCAGCTGACCTCGACCAGCACGCTGCCGGCGTCCACCGGCTCGGCCGCGCCGCCGTCGTAGCTCAGCGTGCAAACGATGGCATTGGCGCCGAGGTCGACGCTGGCGTCGAACAGCGCCGGCTGGGCAGCGCCGTCATAGACCGTGCTGACCGCGCCGCTGGTGGCGAAGCTCAGGTTGGACAGCACCACCGTGGCGCGCGCGATCGTGAGGCTGGCCGGATCCGGCGTCTGCGTGGCGAGCACGTAGTTGCCGGTGTCCACGCTCAGGACCAGCGGGTAGGTGCCGGCATCACTGGGCGCGCTGGCGCTGCCGTCGTAGAGCACGCTCACCGGCACGCCGGCCGGGCTGGTGCTCACCGCCACCGGCTTGGCCGAACCGTCCCAGGTCTGGGCGAGGTTGGACAGGCTCACGTCGACCTCGGCCGGCGCCACCACCAGGGTGTCGGCGATCGGCGCTGCGCTGTAGTTGGGATCGGCGACGCTGGCCGCGACCGCGTAGCTGCCGGCGTTCACCGGCGGCACCGGGCTGCCCTCGTAGGTGATGCTGGTCGCGACGAAGGCGGGCGTGGTCGTGACCAGGCGCGGGCTGCCGTCATAGGTCTGGGCCAGCCCCTCGAAGGCCAGCGTGACCGCCTGCGGGTCGATCGTCAGCGTGGCGGAAGCCTGGCCCGAGAGGCCCTGACCGGCGCTCTCGCAGGCGACCTCGACCGTGTAGCCGCCGGCATTGACCGGAGCGGTGGTGGAGGCGTTGTAGCGCACGCTGCAGGCCAGGTCGGCCGGGGTCGGGCTGGTGTCGAACACCGCAACCTGCGGCGTGCCGTCGAAGCCGGTCGACGCCGTGCCGCTGCTGCTCCAGCGGATGGCGGAGACCAGCAGGCTGCCGGCGCGGTTCTCCAGGCCCGCCTGCACCGGCGCGAGCGCGCCGCTGCTGGCCGAGACCGCGTAACTGCCGGGCACGAGGTTGGCCACCGCCGCGACCCGCGCGCTGCCGTCCGCGCCGGTGTCGACGAGGCGGTCGATGCCGTCGGGGCTGCCGCCGGAGAGCACCGCGCTGGCGCCCGCGGCGGGCGGCGCGAAGCGCACTTCGACACCCGGCACCGGGTTGCCGAACGCGTCGTCGGCGCGCACCACGAGGTCGGCGAAGCCGGCCCCGACCGTGGCGATCTGGCCGTCACCGGACACCAGGGTCAGGCTGGCGGCCGCGGCCGGGGTGTTCTCCAGCGCGAAGGCCACTGGCGTCGCGACGCCGGCGACGCTGGCGCGCACCGTGTGCAGGCCCGCCACCGTGTTGGCGTCGAAGCTGCCGCTGTCGGCGAAGCCGTCGGCGTCGGTGTTGACCACGCGGGTGGCGAGGCCGCCGCTGAACACCGCGCTGGCGCCGCTGGCGCTGGCCGCGAACAGCACGGCCTCGTCGCGCACCGGGTTGCCGCTGGCGTTCAGCACGCGCACGCGCAGGCTGTCGGCGAAGGCGGTGTCGACCTCGGCGCTCTGGTCGTCGCCCGCCACGTAGACCAGGCTGGCGGCCTGCCCGGAGCCGATCGCCAGGGTCTGCGAGGCTTCGGCGAACACCTCCCCGCTGGGCAGGCCATCCGTGCCGATGCCCACCGCCTGCAGCGCGATCTGGTAATCGCCCGGCAGGAAGAAGGCGCTGCGCAGCAGCGTGGTCGCATCGTAGCCGGCCGGGGTCGGGAAGCCGTCGGCCGGGCCGAAGGCCACGCTCAGTTCGTTCGCCGCGGCGCCCGCTCCCGTCGCCAGCGGCAGGTAGCTGCCGCCGTCGAAGTAGCTCAGCAGCACGTCGGACGGGGCGATCGGATCGATGCCCGCCGTGCCCGGATCGTCATAGGCGATGGTGACGAGCACGCGCACCGAGGCGTCGTTCGGCGCCGCCGCCGGGGCCATGCTGAGCCGGCCGTTGTCGAGCCCGCTGCTGCCGAGGTTCTGCAGCCGGATGGCGCCGTCCTGCGTCTCGCCGGCGGCGCCGGTGAGGGTCGGCGGCAGGGCCGAGAGCGCGAGTTCGGCCACGTCGACCGCCTGGACGTCGCTGGCATAGAGCGTGTCGGTGTCGACGCCGCGGATCTGCACGGTGGCGAGGTAGCTGCCGCCGCGGCTCCAGGTCGCGCGGATCTGCGAACTGGCGCCGTCGGTCATCGGGAAGCCCAGGGCCGGGCCGAAGCTGCCGGTCAGGGTTTCGCCCACCTGCGAAGCGGGCAACGGACACCAGGCCTGGCCGCAATCGGTTTCGCTGGGATCGGCGTATTCGAGCGTCACATCGCCGGCCTGGACACCGCCGACGCGCTCGATCATGAACACGCCGCGCACGTCCTCCGGCGGAGCCGGGCCGTTCACCGCCGTGGTGATGGCGTAGACCGGCTGGCGTCCCGCGTTCGGCAGCACCACCGCGGCGACCTCGTCGCCGGCGATGTCGACGCCGAGTTCGTTGGTATCGACGCGGTTCTCCAGCGCCAGCGGCGCCGAGCAGACCACGCCCGCATCGCCGCAGGCACCGGCGCCGCTGCGGGCGATCACGCTGAAGCTGCCGGCGATGCCGTTCTCGCTCACCGCGGCCGAGATCTGGCCGCTGGCGCCGGTGCTGCCGGACACCACCGCCGGCGCGATGCCCGCGCCCGAAGCCGGGCCAACGAAGCTGACCGAGGCGCCCGGCACCGGGTTGGCGAAGGCGTCGCGCACCTGCGCGGAGAGCAGGTAGGCGGCGCCGGAACCCGCCGTGACCCACTCGGGCGAGCCGGTGAGGGTGACGCTGGCCGGCGCCGCAGCGAGGTTGGTGAAGGCCAGCGGCCCTGCCGCGGGCAGGCCGGAGACCACCGCCTGCACGCTGAAGCTGCCGGATACCGTATTGGCATCGAGGCTCTGTTCGGCCACGCCGCCCACGGTCGCCACTGCGGAGAGCGCGGGCGAGGCCGAGGCGCCGGTGCCGCCCGGCTGCACCACGAAGCTCACGCCGATGCCGTCGAGCGGGTTGTCGTTCGCGTCGTAAACCTCGGCGCGCAGGCCGTAGGCGGCGACCGTGCCCACCGTGGCCGAGGCCGGACCGATGCGGCTGAATTCCAGTCGCGCCGGGGCGCCGGCGGTGTTGGCCAGGGCGAACAGCCGGCTGCAGGGACCGGCACCGGTGCAGGCCGCGGCCGCGATGCTGGCCTCGACCTCGACCGCCCCCGCGACCGCGTTGGCGGTGGCCGAGGTTTCGACCACGCCGTCGGCGCCGCTGGTGCCTGCCGCGAGTCCGAGCGCCACATCCGCGCCGCCGACGCCGCTGCTGGCGAAGCCCACGTCCACGCCGGCCAGCGGCGCACCGCTGCCGGCATCGACCACCTGCACGCGCAGCGGCAGGGCGTAGGCCTGGTTGACCGGCGCGGTCTGGCCATCGCCGCCGAGCGCGACCAGGGCCACGTCGTCGGTGTCGACCACGGTGATGCTGTCGCCGGCTTCGGCGTAGGCCAGGCCCGTGCCGTCGGCGGCGAGCACCGCATCCAGCACGTGCACCTGCGCGCTCGTGAAGGTCGCGCGGACCGGGATCTCGAAGTCCGCGCCCACGGCCAGGCTGCCGACCGGCAGGCTGCCTTCCAGCACGCCGTCGCTGTTGGCATCGGCCAGCATCAGGGCCTGCCAGGCGCCGTCGAAGTACTCGATCGACACATCGCTCGGCTGCAGCACGCCGGCGGCGCCGATGGAGACGTACACGCTCAGGGCCGGGGTGGCGTCGCCCTCGTTGCGCAGGCGCACCGGGAAGGCGGCCGTGGTCGCATCGACCAGGGCGTGGCTGGGCGCTTCCACGCTGAGCACGACCTGTTCGACCTCGATCAGGCGCGTCACCGTCTCGCCGTCGAGCGTGACCGAGGCATTGGTGTCGGTCAGCAGGCCGCGCAGCAGGTTCTGCACCGCACCCACGCTGCCCAGGCCGCCGCAGACGCCGGTCTGCTGGCTGGGCTGGTCATAGAAGGCCGCGGTGTCGCTGCCGAAGCCGAGCGCGGTGCAGGCCGGGAAGCGGCTGCTGGCGGAGACGTCGTCGCCGGCCGAGGTCAGGTTCACGTCGGCGCGCAGCAGGGCCACGCCGCCGCGCGGCACGACGCTGGCGTCGCTCCCGAGCGAGAGCACCAGCCAGGGATCGACCGCGACGTCGTTCTCGACGCCGTCGCAGGCCGCATCGGCCGGGCCTTCGTTGCAGCCCCACCAGTTCTCGCGCGCATCGACGCGACCGGTGTTCTCCACGAAGGTGTTGGCGCCGATGCTGCCGACGAAGTTCGACACGCCCACGCTGTTGCCGTAGATCCGGTTGTGGCGGATCTGCGCCGCGGCGTTGCCGTTGCCCGAGGCGATGCGGATGCCGAACAGGCTGTTGTCGAGCAGGGTGTTGCCCTCGACCAGCACCGCCTCCACCGACGGCGGCGGGTTCAGCACGTAGCCCGCCGAGGCGATGGTGGTGATGCCCACGCCCCACTGCTCGATGTGGTTGTCGGCGATGACGAGCTGCTTGCCGCCGCCCGAGTGCGAGGTGTAGCGGATCGCCTGCAGCTGGTCGGTGGGCGGCGCGCCGCCGCCGGCCAGGGTGCTCTGGTTGAGGAAGACATTGCCCTCGATGCGCACGTCGGTGCCCATCTGGGCGCTGTCGTTCTCCCAGATGCCCAGCACGGTGACGGGGTTCAGGGCGCCGTCGATCTCGCCCAGCAGGCGGATCTCGTTGTCCTGGATGCGCAGGCCGTCGTAGGCGGCGTTGCCGCTGGTGTTGGACTGCAGCACCACGTTGGCGCCGCTGCCGCTGACCGCGCCGCCGCCGATCTCCACCTCGAACAGGTTGCCGACGATCAGCTGGTCCTGGCCGAAGGCGAGATGAAGGGCGACGTTCTGGAAGGCGTCGTCCGCCGCGTCGCCGGCGCTGCTGTCGGCCGGCAGGCGGATGCGGTTGTCGACCACGTGCACGCCTTCGAAGGCGTCGATCGGGCCGCCGCTGAAGAACATGCCGATCGGCCACTCGAAGTCGAGCAGCTGCAGGTTGGAGAAGCTCCAGCCCTGGTAGCTCCCGCCGTAGAGCAGGAACACGCCCTCGAAGTCCTGGTCGCCCAGTTCGCCCGGGCCCTGGATGGTGGCGTCGCCCAGCGCCGCGGCGGTGATCGACACGTCGGACAAGCCGGCCGGCGGCAGCACCGACCAGTCGTCGCCGGTCGCGGCGATGCCGTCGGAGCCCAGCTGCCAGCTGGCGAAGGCGTTGGCCTCGGTCCAGTCGAAGCTGCCCGAGAGCATCAGGGTGATGCCCGAACCCAGCGCCTGCACCGCGTTGTTGATGCGGGTGTAGTCGTTGTCGACCGGGCTCGGCACCGGCGCCGGCTCGACCGGCACCACGCCG
>JANJTY010000424.1 GCA_024710865.1 Lysobacteraceae bacterium
CCGCGCGAGGCCAGCGCGCTCGACCCGCAGCAGCGCCTGTTGCTCGAAGTGGCGTGGGAGGCGATGGAGAATGCCGGCATCCCGCCGCTGTCGATGAAGGGCCGGCGCGTGGCCGTGTTCACCGGGCTGTCGACCGACGACTACAAGACCGCCACCCTCTACGGCCCGGACCCCGCCACGCTCGACCCATACAGCGGCGCCGGCGCGATGGGCTGCACGGCCAGCGGGCGGCTGTCGTATTACTTCGGCTGGCAGGGCGCCAACCTGACCATCGACACGGCCTGCTCTTCGTCGCTGGTGGCGCTGCATCTGGCCACCCGCGCACTGCACGCCGGCGAGTGCGATCTCGCGCTGGTGGCCGGCGTCAACGTGCTGCTCACGCCCCATCTCTACGTCTATTTCAGCCGTGTCGGCGCGCTCTCGCCGAGCGGCCGCTGCCACAGCTTCGACGCCGCCGCCGACGGCTACGTGCGCGCCGAGGGCTGCGGCGTGCTGGTCCTGGAGCGCGAACCCGACGCGCTGCGAAACGGGCGCCGCCCGCGCGCCCGCATTGCCGCCACCGCGGTCAACCAGGACGGAGCCAGCACCGGGTTCTCGGCCCCCAACGGCGCCGCCCAGACCGACGTCATCCGCAGCGCCTGGCGGGCCGCTGCGGCAGGCGCCGACGAGATCGCCTATGTGGAAGCCCACGGCACCGGGACTCCGGTGGGCGATCCGATCGAACTCGAAGCCCTGGCCGAGGCGCTCGACGGACGCAGCACGGACGACCCGCTGCGGGTGGGATCGGTCAAGTCGCAGATCGGTCACCTCGAAGCGGCCGCCGGGATCGCCGGCGTCATGAAGGTCATCCTCGCGCTCGAACACGGCCGGATTCCCGGCAACCTCCACTTCTCGACCCCGAATCCGCGGCTCGACTGGCCGCGCCTGCCGCTGAGCGTCGTCGCGCAGACCGAGCCCTGGCCGCAGCGCGGGGTGCGCCGCCTGGCCGGCGTCAGCAGCTTCGGCTTCAGCGGCACCAACGCCCACGCCGTCATCGAAGCGATTCCCGATCGTGACACACCGGCCCGTGACACACCGGCCGCCGACCTCTCCGCCAGACCGGCCGGTGCCGGTTGCGTGCTGCTGCTGAGCGCACCGGACCCGGCCCCGCTGCGAGCGCTCGCCGAGGCCAGCGCCGCCGCCCTGTCCCGTCACGCAGCCGGAGGGCGGGCGGAGGACTTCCTCTGGAGCAGCAATACCGGCCGTCAGGCTTTCACCCACCGGCTCGCGGTCGCGGCCCGCAACCCGGCGGCTCTCGCCCGGGCGCTCGACGACTGGGCCCAGGGCCACACGCCGGACGCCATGACGGCGCGCATCGCCACGGGCGAGGGAGCCGCCGGCGCCCTGGTCTTCGCCTTCACCGGCCAGGGCTGCCAGTTTGCCGGCATGGCGCGGCCGCTGTATGAGCGCGAAGCCGTCTTCCGCGACGTGATCGACCGCTGCGATGCGCGCTTTGCCGAACTGCGCGGACGCTCGCTGCTCGGCTATCTGCTCGACGAGGGCTGCACGGATCCGGCCTTCGATGCGATCGATCTCGCCCAGCCAGCGGTGTTCATGGTGCAGTGCGCACTCACCGCACTGTGGGCGAGCCGCGGCATCCGGCCAGCGCACGTGCTCGGCCACAGCGCCGGCGAGATCGCGGCAGGCGTCGCGGCGGGCGTCCTGACGCTCGAAGAGGGCGTCGCGCTGATCGAGGCGCGCAGCCGCCTGATGGCCACCCACCCCGGCGGTGGGGCGATGGTCGCAGTGCCGGTCGACGAGGCCCGCGCGGCCGCTGCCATTGCCGGAGTCGCCGCAGGTGAGGTGTTCATCGCCGGCATCAATGCGCCCGAGGCCATCGTCCTGTCCGGGTCGAGCGCTGCGGTGGAGCGCGTCCTCGCGCAGCTCGGCATCGCACCCCAGCAGGCGCGCCGCCTGCGCATCTCGAACGCGTTCCACACACCCTTGCTGGCGCCACTGGCCGAGGCCCTCGCCACCCACTGCCGCGAACATCTGCCCGCCCTCGACCGCAGCGGCCACACGCCGTGGATCTCCAGCATGGACGGGCGCGACCTCTCCCGCAGCGGCGCCGGGCCCGAGTACTGGGCGGCGCAACTGCAGGCCCCGGTGCGCTTCGACGCCGCGCTCACCGCCCTCGAGCACGACGGTTGCGGCCTGTTCCTCGAAATCGGCCCGGCTGCGGTGCTCGCCGCACTCGGCGGTGAGCGCCCGAGCGTGGCTGCGGGCCGCGCCACCTGGATCGCCAGCCAGCAACGCCAGGTCGACGGCGTGCTGGCCCTCTGCGGCGCCTTCGCGGCCCTCGCTGCCAGCGGCCACGCGGTGGACTGGAACGCCTGGGAAGGCGGACCGCGCCACCGCACCGATCTGCCACCTTACCCCTTCCAGCGCCGCCTGCACTGGCGTGCGCCCGCCTTCCAGACCGGCACCACGCCGGCCGAACCCGACGGAATCGAAGCCATGCCCCCTCTTTCCGACCCGACCGCGGCGCTCGCCACGGTGCGCGCCCTGATCGCCGAGATCACCGGTCTGCCGGCAGACGAGATCGATCCGCAGACCGCGCTCCTCGATCTCGGCATGGATTCGCTCATGCTGAT
>JANJTY010000448.1 GCA_024710865.1 Lysobacteraceae bacterium
ACCGCCAGCAGGTGCAGCGGTACGCGCAGCGCGGAAGGCTCGATGCGGTGCAGGTCGAGCGATTCGGACAGCAGGCGGTAGCGCTCAGAGGCGAAGCGCTGCGCGAAGCGGCGGCCTTGCGCGTCGAGGTAGTCCTGCACCGGCAGGCGCCAGCATCCGTCGACCTGCTGCGCGGGTGCGGCGAAGCGGCGCGCGAACTCGGCCTCGCTGCGGTAGGTGGTCACCGCCAGCGCCCGCGCCAGGGCCACGGTTTCGGCCTCGATGCCATGACGCGCGCCCAGCGCCAGCAGCTCGCGCTGCACGCAGCGGATCGCCGAGCTGATCGGGCTGGCGCGGTGCGCGGCCGAGATCACCGCCAGGCGCTCGACCCTCTCGGGATGGCGTTCGCCCAGGGCCAGCGCCACGCAGCCGCCGTAGGAAGCGCCGATGGCCGCGCGCAGGCGTTCGATGCCCAGCACGTCGAGCACCGCGACCAGCGCCGCGGCCTGGTCGCGCGTATCGATCGCGCTCCAGCCGGCCGGCAGCTCGCCGAGGAACTCGATGCCGAGCACCGCCACGCGGCGCGGATCCAGCGTGCGTCCCGGCCCGACCTGGTCGGCCCACCAGCTTTGCGCATCGCGCGAGGCGGAGATGCCGCCCAGCACCGCGACGCAGCCGTTGGCGGGATCGCCGCGCAGCAGGAAGCGCACCGGCAGCTCGGCCTCGGGGCCGCCGAGGTGCGGGGCGATGCGGGCATAGACCACGCCATCGAGACGGGCGATTGGCGCGGGATCGGCGTCGGGTCGGGGCAGTTCGGCGAGGGTCGCGGCGGTCATGGGTCGGGCTCCGGTGGGGGCTCCGACCCAGCGAGACCGGCGGCGGTGGTTCCTGCGCGCCTCGTCCCGTCCGGACCACCCCGGTGCTCGGGGCGGTTGCGGCTCATCTGCCAGCGATCGGTGGATCGCTGCAGGAATTGGCACCAGGCGATGTCTCGCTGGTTGCCCCGGCGTCTGTGGGCCTGTCCCTCAGCCGGTCTCGATGAGTCGGATGGCCACAGTCTGGACCCGGCTTGCGCGGGTTGTCAATCGCTTCATGCGGATGAAGCGATGGATATTCCCATCCGGCATGAGCGGCGGCCGTTCAGTCCTCGAACCCGTGTGCGAACACCTGCCCGGCACCCAGCTCAACCGCGCCGATGTCGCAGCGCGCCAGGCCGTCGCCGTCGCCATCGTGCGGTCGCGGGAAGCCGCGCGCGTCATGCTCCAGGCAACCGGCCATGGCGCTGGGCGGGCCGAAATCCAGGGCGAGGCTGCCGGGAAGCGGCGCATGCGTCGGCACCCGCCCGTCGTTGCCGGCCAGCGGCGCGAAGGCGGCCTCGACGCTGCCGATGCGGTTGGTCTCGCCGGATACGCAGGTGCTGGCCAAGGGCGCGAGGTTGTAGTGGTTTGTCGAGCGCGTCAGACCCGGCGGGAAGGTGCAGGCCGAGAGCGCGCTGCCCATGATCCAGAGGGTGCCGCCGGCGAAGAGGTCGTTCTTGTCGAGGTCGATGTCGATGCCGTTGGCGACGAAGGTGCTGGCGACGATCTCGACCACCAGGTAGTCGTCGGTGAGCGTGCCCTGCAGCCCCGCGGCATTGCCGCTGAAGGTGACGTTCTCCAGCCGCAGGGTCTGCGGACTGGAGCGCAAAGCCGCGCCAGCCGCGTGGTCGCGCACGGTGCTGCGGCGCAGCAGCAGATCGTTGCCGCTGATCCCGTGGTGCGAATTGGCCGCCACGTCGCTGTCTTCGATCAAGGAACCTGAACCGGCGCAGACCGCGAAGCGGTTCGACAGGCTGCCGAGGTAGGCATTGCCCTGCACCCGGCTGCGCCGCATCTGCAGCGACTGCGCCCGCAGCGCGTGACAGTAGAAGTAGACGCTCTCGTTGTCGCTGAGGTTGTCCAGCACCTCGCTGTCCTCGATCAGCAGCCCCTGCGCTTCGATCGCCACGGTCTCGATGCCGAGGTTGTCGTGGATCCTCACGCGCTGCGCGATCACGTCCGCATCCTCGGCGCTCACCGCGCGCAGGCTTTCCGACAGCGCCACGTCGCGCAGTGCTAGGGTGCGCCCGGGCGCGACGCTGAGCAGGTTCATGGCCGCGAAACCGGCGCGGATGCGCGGGCGCTGCGCGGCAGGCACCGGCGGCGGCTGGAACGCGTTCGGCGCGTTGACCTGGATGGCCAGGTTGCGGTCGATCGCGGGCAGAGCGGGCGGCTCGATGAGAATGTCGGCGTCGAGCGGCAGCAGCACGTAGTACTGAGTCGAGCCCAGCACCAGTTGGGCGTTCGCCTCCATGATGGCGGCACGCAGGGTGCAGCCGCGCCCGGCCACCTCGCAGTCTCCGTCGCCCGGGTCGGCATCCGGCAGGTCGGCATCGGTGCGGTCGACCTGGAACACGATGGCCTGCGCCTGCAGCGGCAGTGCGATACCCGCAGACAGGAGACCAACCAGCAGCAATCGACACATGGCGCGCACTCCCGGCCTTGGCTCGCCCCTGTGTACGCAGTACGGTGGCGCCGGCGACATGAACCGCACCCGACCGAAACGGCCAGACGGGCCTTCCGGCACTGGAGCCCCACAGGCCGCGGGCGGAATCCTGCCCCGTCAGGCCGTCGCCCTCCGACGCATTCCACGTGGCACCAACCGCATGAGCCCGACCCGCTTCCGCTGGATGCTGAACCTGTGGCCGCCCTTCCTCTTCGCCGGCGTCCGCCTGCTCTCGCTCGCGCCCGACTACAGCCACTGCCGGGTGCGTCTGCGTCTGCACTGGTTCAACCGCAACTATGTCGGCACCCACTTCGGCGGCAGCCTGTTCGCCATGACCGATCCCTTCCTCATGCTGCTGGCGATCCAGCGCCTCGGGCGGGAGTACCTGGTCTGGGACCAGGCCGCCGAGATCCAGTTCGTCAAGGCCGTGCGCGAGGACGTGTTCGCCGAGTTCCGCATGGACGACGCCACCGTCGCCGAGTTGCGAGTGGAAGCCGCCGAAGGCGAAAAGCACCTGCGCTGGTTCGACATCGCCGTGACCACCGCCAGCGGCGAGACCGTCGCCCGCGTGCGCAAGCAGCTCTACGTCAGGCGCAAGCGGCGCAAGCAGGATCCAGCCGCCGCCTAGACCGGACCGCTGCGCAGCGCGTCCGGGGCAGACGCCTGCGCCCAGCGCAAGGTCCGGCATCGCCTGGGTGAAGCGGGTGAATCCAAACGCCCCGCTGCCGGCATCCAAGGCTCCGAAGCGCCGCTCTCTCGCGTCGCATGCAGGAATCGACCATGCCCGGATTCACCCAAGGACTGAGTAAGACAGTCGTCCTCGCCTGCCTGGCGCTGCTCGCGCTGGCGGCGGCCCATGCGGCTCCCGGCTCCAGCCAGACCGAGCGCCTGACACAGCACGCCACGCACTTCTGGCACACCGTGGCGGCGGCGCCCGACGCCAGACCCGCCCTGCTGGAACGCCACTTCAGCCCCGCCCTGCGCGAGCGCAACGGCGATGCCAGCCTGCTCGAGACCTTCGCCATGTTGCACGACGAACTGGGGCCGGAGCTGGCCTCGACGACACCGTCCGCGGTGGTCGAGGCCGAAGCCGGCGGCGAGCTGCACTACCGCCTGCCCAACGGGCGCGGCGTGGCGCTGATCCTCAGCCTGGGCGCTGACGACCCAGCGCGGATCGAGCGCTTCGGCGTGCGCCCGCTGCCGCCGGAGGTCACCGCGGTGGACATGGCGCAGCTGCCGGCGCTCATCCGCGCGCGCATCGAGGCGGAGTTCGCGGCCGGACGCTTCTCGGGGGCGGTGCTGGTGGCGCGCGGCGATGCCGTGATACATGCCCAGGCGGTGGGCCTGGCGGACCGCGCGTCCGGCCGTGCCAATACCCTCGACACGCCGATCAACCTGGGCTCGATCAACAAGATGTTCACCGCCATCGCGATCGCCCAGCTGCAGGCGGCCGGCAAGCTGGATTGGCAGGACACCGTGGGCAAGCACCTGCCCGATTTTCCGAACGCGACGATTCGAGAGCAGGTCACGATCCACCAGCTGCTCACCCATACCTCCGGCGTCGGCTCGTACTGGAACGACGCCCATGCCGCGCGCCGGCTCGAACTCGACAGCCAGCGGGCCTTCCTCGATACCTTCGTCGAGCAGCCGCTGCTGTTCGAACCGGGCGAAGGCATCGAGTACAGCAATGGCGGGCCGGTCATCCTCGGCCTGATCATCGAGGCCATCAGCGGCCTCGACTACTACGACTACGTGCGCGAGCACATCTACCGGCCCGCGGGCATGCGACAGGCCGATCACTACCGGCTCGACGATGCCGAAGCGGGCGTCGCGCTGGGCTACCTCCGCAGCGACGACGGCGGCTGGCAGGACAACCGCAGCGAGCTGAGCCAGCGCGGTTCGGCCGCCGGCGGCGGCTACGCCTCGGCGCGCGACCTGCACGCCTTCTCGCGCGCCCTGGGCGACGGCCGCCTGCTGTCCCGCGCGCAGCTGGAGACGCTCTGGCAGCCACACATCCAGACCGGACCGATGGGCTACGGCTACCTGTTCACCGTGGGCGACAGCGAGGGTCGGCGCTGGGTCGGCCACAACGGCGGCGCGCCGGGCATCTCGGCCGAGTTCATCCACCACCCGGACGATGGCTTGGTCATCATCGTACTGGCCAACCAGGACCGCGCCGCCACCCCCGTGCGGGAGTGGCTGCATGCCCAGGTTCTTGCTTCACTGGGCGAGAACGCCGTGGCACAGCGCAACCCGACCGAACTGGAGTAGCGAAGATGGAAACCGTCCCGATGCTGTTGATACCGGCGCTGCTGACGCTGGCACCGGTGCTGATCGTGGCCCTGGTGCTGCGCTACCAGCGCATGCGCGCGGATATGCGCTACCGCCTGCTGCTGCAGCTGGCCGAAGCCGGCGCGGCGCTGCCGACCAGCCTGCCGGGCGAGGCGACACCGCAGCACTGCGATCGCCGTCGCGGCCTGGTGCTGATCGCCGGCGGCCTTGGCCTCAGCCTCACGCTCCTCGCGCTGCCGCTGCAGTTTCCCGCCGGACAGAGCCTCGGCTCGCTCTGGGGGCTCGGCCTGCTGCCCGGCGTGCTGGGCCTGGGCTACCTCGGCAACTGGTTCCTCACCCGGCGCGGCGGCGGGCGTGGGTGATCCCGATGCGCAGGCGCGGGTCGATGCGGGCCTGGTACGGCAGGCCCTGCGCGAGGGCGACGCGCGCGTCTTCGAGATCCTGGTGCGCCGGCATCAGGGCGTGGTCCGCGCCCAGCTGCGGCGCCTGCTGCACGGCGACCACGCGAGCGCGGACGATCTCGCGCAGGAGACCTTCGTGCTGGCCTGGCGCAAGCTGGACCAGTTCCGCGGCGAGGCGCGCTTCAGCACCTGGCTGTACCGCATCGCGCACGCCTGCTTCCTGCAGCACTGCCGCAGCCGGGGCCGACGCTGGCAGCAGGAAGCGGCGCTGGCGCCGGATGACGAAGCCCTCGGGCATGAAGCACGCCCTCCGGAGCTGGGCCTCGACCTCGACGCCGCCCTGCGCCGCCTGTCCGGGCCGCAGCGCGCGGCCCTGCTCTACTGCGTGCAGCTCGGCCTCAGCCACGAGGAGGCTGCCCTGGTGATGGACCTGCCGCTGGGCACGGTGAAAACACATGTGCTGCGCGGCAAGGCCAGGCTGCGCCAGCTGCTGCGGGACTGGTCGCCTGCGAATGAAGGGAGTTCCTGAGATGCACGATCCGAGGGAGGAGCAACTCGACGCGCTGCTGCGGCGCGAGTTCAGCCCGCCAGTGGAGGACGCCGGCTTCACCGATACGGTGATGCGCGCCCTGCCCCCACGCGGACGGACGCGGCCCTGGCTGCTGCCGGGCGCGGCCCTGGCCGGCGCGGTGCTGGCCTGGCTGAGTCTGCTGCCATCGCCGATCTGGCCGCAGCTGGTGGACGAATGGTCGGCGGGCGGCGTTGGCGCCGCCTTCTCGCTCGTCTGCACGCTGCTCCTGTGCATCAGCCTGCTCGGCTGCGGCTGGGCACTGGAGGAGGCGGCCTGAGGCTGGACATCGCCGTTACCGCGGTCGGCGGCGAGACCGTCGCGCACGTGCGCCAGCAGGTCTACCTCAGGCGCACGCGGCGCAGCACCGCGGCCAGCGCCTCGACCTCGAGCTGATCCGCGGGCAGGCTGGCATCGAAGCGCAGCGCACCGGGCGGCGGGCGGAAG
>JANJTY010000456.1 GCA_024710865.1 Lysobacteraceae bacterium
CAATGATGGCGTCCGCGAGACCGAACTGGGCGTCACCTTGCCACTGTGGCTCCCCGGCCAGCGTGATGCGCACCAGGGCGTGACCGCTGCGGCCTCGGCGCAGGCGGCCTCTGCCGAGCAGGCGGCGCGACTGCAACTGGCGGGCGAGTTGCGCGAGCAGGCCTGGGCATGGGCCAGCCTGGCGGCCGAGGTCGCGCAGGCCGAGGGCCAGGTCCAGTCCATGCAGCGGCTCGCGGACGACGTCGGGCGCCGGGTGCGCGCCGGCGAACTGGCCCGCGCCGATGCGCTGGCCGCACAGGCCGAGCACCTGGCGGCCGCGGCCGCCCTGAGCGATGCTCGGCAGCGCCTGGACGCTGCTCGCGCACGCTGGGTGCAACTGACCGGCCTCACGGCGGCGCCGGACCTTGTCGCCGACGCCGTGCCCGCGCCGACGGCCGAACCTGCGCTGTCTTCGCATCCGGACCTGCGGTCGGCGACCCAGGCCACCGAGCTGGCGCAGCGGCGGGTCGAGCTGATGCGCCACTCGCGCCGCGACGCGCCGGAGCTGACGGTCGGCGTCCGCCAGGACCATGCCGGGTCCGGTGTGGGTTCCGAAGGCAGCGTCGTGGTCGGTCTGCGCCTGCCCTTTGGCGGCGACGCACGCAATCGACCGCTCGAATCGGCCGCACTGGCCGAGCTGGATGTTGCACGAACGCGATTGCAGCGGCTGCGCGAGCGCCTGGAAAGCGACGTCGCCCTGGCGCGCGAGGCCGTCCGCGCCGCAGAGGTGCAGCGCGAGGCCGGGATCACCCGTGCCCGTCTGTTGCGCGAAAGTGCCGAGTTGATCGGCAAATCCTTCGATGTCGGCGAAACAGCGCTGCCGGACCTGCTGCGCGCGCTGGGCGCCGCCGCCGAGGCCGATGCCGCGCTCGCTCGCCATACCGCAGCGCTGGGCCTCGCCCGCGCCCGTCTCCAACAAGCTCTCGGATTGCTCCCATGAACCCATCCATCCTCAACCTGCGCTGCCGGCTGCTGGCGGTGCTGACCGTGGCGGCCCTGTCGCCCATGACCGGCCTGGCCGCCCCCGGTGCGCACGGTCCCAACGGCGAGCATCTCGACCAACAGCCGGTGGTCACCGGCGGCGCGAGCCTGCCCCGTGTCGAAGCCAGGTCGGAAGGCTATGAGCTGGTCGCCAGCCTAGAGGCTGGCCAGCTCGTCATCCTGGTCGATCGCTACGAAACCAACGAGCCCGTGCTCGGCGCCCGACTTGAGGTCGAGTCCGGCCCGCACAAGTCAGTGGCCGCCTTCCGCCCTGACAGTGGCGACTACGCCGCCACCGATACGGCACTGCTCGAGGCGCTCGCCGCGCCGGGCGAGCATGCCCTCGTCTTCACGCTGGCCACCTACAACGATGCCGACCTGCTGGATGGCACGTTGGTCACCGGGCCGCTTGCCGGCACTGCCCGTGCGGGAGGCGGTCGCGGCGTCGACGACCACGGCCATGCGCATGGTCATGCGCTCGAGCGTGCAGCCCTGATCGGCGGTGGCGTTCTCGTGCTCGGGGCGCTTGCGGCTGCCGCCTGGCGCCGCCGGCGCACCTCGAACCTCGCCACGGGGGTGAAGTGATGAACGCCATCGCCCCCCTTCATCGGCTGCGGTCCGCCTGGCTCGCGGTGGCGGCCTTGCCGGCCTGGATCCTGTTCACGCCGGCCGTCCACGCGGCGCCGGGCGCGCATGGTCCCAACGGCGAACACCTGGACGCGCCCGCTGCCACGGCCAGCCCATCCGGGCTGGCGCGCTTGCCCGACGGCAGCGTCAATGTGCCGAAGGCCGCGCAACGCCGCATGGCGATCCGCACGCTGCTGGCAGCGGAGTCCGAGGCTGCGGCCACGGTCGAGTTGCCGGGGCGGGTGATCGCCGACCCCAATGCCAGCGGCCGCGTGCAGACCGTGCATGGCGGCCGCATCGAGCCCGGTCCCAGGGGGCTGCCGCTCGTGGGGCAGCGGGTGGCGCAAGGCGAGCTGCTGGCCCATGTCCGCCATCACGCCGACCCGTATGCCCAGGCGGGCCAGAAGGCCCAGCTGGCCGAGCTGCGCGCGCAGCGCCAGATTGCCGAGCAGCGCGTCCAGCGCCTCGAAGGCCTCGAGGGTACGGTGCCACGCAAGGACATCGACGCCGCGCGCACCGAAGCCCGCATGCTCGCCGAGCGCGAACGCAGCATCGGCGCCAGCCTGGAGGCGCGCGAGTCACTGGTCGCATCGGTCTCGGGCGTGATCGCTCGCGCCGACGTCACGGTCGGCCAGGTGGTCGCACCGAACGACGTGCTGTTCGATGTGGTCGACCCGTCACGCATGCTGGTCGAGGCCGTCACCGCCGATTCGGCGCTAGCCGCCAGCGTCGGTGCGGCGTCGCTGCAGGACGTGCCCGAGGCGCGCTTGCAGTTCGTCGGCGGCGCACAGGTGCTGCGCGACGGTGTGCTGCCGCTGATCTTTAACGTGGCACCGGGTGCGCCACTCCCGCTCGCGATCGGCCAGCCGGTGACCGTGATCGCGCAGTCGAACCAGCGCGTCAAGGGCATCGTGCTGCCGGCCCAGGCCGTGGTACGCAACGCGACCAACGAGCCAATCGTCTGGATCAAGTCGGGGGCCGAGCGCTTCATCGCGCAGCCCGTCCGCCTCCAGCGACTGGATGCGAGCACGGTGGTGATCACCCAGGGCCTCGGCGCGGATAACCGCGTCGTCGTCCAGGGCGCACCGCTGATCGCTCAGGTCCGCTGAACGGGAGTCACCTCTAATGTTCAACTGGATCGTTCGCTACAGCCTGCATAACCGGCTGTTCGTGCTTGCCGTGGCCGCGCTGCTGATGGTCTACGGCGCGATGACCGCCTGGCGCACGCCGGTCGACGTCTTCCCCGACCTCAACAAACCCCTCGTCACGGTGCTGACCGAGGCGGGCGGGATGGCGCCC
>JANJTY010000460.1 GCA_024710865.1 Lysobacteraceae bacterium
GAGATCTCCACCACAGCGAGCCATTGGCTTGCGATCCAGGTGCTTGCTAGCCAGCACCCCAGCGCAGTTGCAACGCCGAGCAGGATACATACCAACTCGACGCTGCGGAGAAGCTTCAAAAGCCCTTCTTTGCCTGTCTCACCTTGATCTTTGGCATACGCAACCTGCCGGGCCAACGCAGGGAACAACCCTACGCTCAGCAGGGCCAGCCATGACTGCATAACCACGAAGAAACCGATCAGGCCATATGCCTCGCCCCCCATGTAATGCAGATAGACAGGCATCATGACGATGCCAATGAAGCTCGTGTAGACCAGGCCAATATAATTGGCGATCACATTTCTTCGGATTGTCATTGCTTCGACGTTCGCCTTGACCTCGACCGGCCAAACCCATGGGCGAGCAGAGACATTAATGTCTGGCCAGTGCAAATCTTTAAGTGTGCGTAAGAACCAAATCTTATTGGTTGGTAATCAATGCCTATCGCGGCCGATCCGTTTCGGACCCACTGGCTATAACGTAATTCGAATCCCGGACCCATCCCCCGGCGACGCTGCGGATAACCAGCCAAAAGACCATTGAAACAATGGATGGCCAAGCCAACCCTACCCTACCACGACCATCGAGATCCAGGATCAAGAACGTTTTGCTGCCTCTCCAGCAGCGTCAGAGTCGGAGCCAGGGCGGTTGCACGACGCGGCGCCAATCATTCTTGACCCTTTCGCTACAGCGCCAAGTGAAACCATCCTGTCCCAGCTTGGAACATTGGCGAGTTTGTCCGCCGACCTGCGCTTGAGCCAATTCCGCCGCGCGCACGCTGTCCTTTTACTGCTGCTGCAGAAATCTATACTCTTGATCAGACTCACCCACCGACGCCTGGGGATGCCGGATCTACCGACAACTATTTCGAGTTACGATAGAAGCGTTGATTCGGGTCTTCGATTGACCGCGCTAGTGATTCCCAGCATGTCTCGCGGAGAGATTGACTCGGGTGCAGCTCAGCCGCGTCAACGCTACAGTGCACGAAGCGGTGCTGAACCCTTTGCGCGGTACTCTTGCAGGGACGCCTCGCGGATGTGCGACAACACGTAGACCAATCGCATTCCTGGCACTCATCACCCCCTGGCCTTTACATGAAGCGGGTTTCTGAGGGGAGCAATAGATGTAGTACGTTCACCGCGCATGCGAGGCCTCCAGCCCGAGGCAATACGGCCGGATACCGACTTGGCCGCAGAGCGATGCCAGGGACACTTGTTCTGTTCGATGCGTCGAGTCACTGGCAATCCCCGGCGCGCGCAAGCATGAAGCGTTCAAGCGGCGTCCCGGCGAGTTCTCGCTCGATCGCCTCTGCAATCTCGGGCTCCAGGCCATGTCTCGACGCATGGAGCGTGCCGGCATGACCAGATCGATAAACCCCGTAAGGATCGTCATCGCCAACGCTGCAGGATTCGCGAATGAACTCCAAGGTTTGCCCATGCATGCCCAAGTTGCAGAAGGCGAGCAGCTCTCGCATGACAGCGCCAGGATCGGCGACCAGCCATTCGTAACGAATTAGCTTGAATCGGTGTGGATGAACTTCCTGCATTTCTAGGAAAAGGCTTGCCAAGGCCCGCCAGCGCGTGAAGCCGTACCAGTTTTCGTGCAGTCCTCGGTTCTTTCGTGACGCATCACGCCATTCGGCCATTCGCGACCAAGCCGGGTCGAACTCACGCGGCGCTTTGAACCATGAAGCCAGGGCGAAGCGAGGATCCCGAACCACGCCTATTCCCTTGAACTCCGGAAGTGCCTCCAGAAAGCTCGGAAGCAGGTCGTGGAAGCGCACTTCTTTGTAAACTAGGTGGACGGGCGGTTCCTTGCTGAACAGCGGCAGTCTGCGGGATAAGCGCGCAGCCCCCGACTGGTTCACGAAGGCATCGTTGCTGACCAGCATTTCGCTAAACAGCGCTCGCAACGCCGCGGTGCCGGAAGAGATGTCGGCGCGGCCGCGGAACGCATGGGAAAAGAATGGCTGGTAGCAGTACTTGATCGCGGGATGGCTGTTGAACATCTGACCCAGCCATGAGGTTCCGGAACGCGGTGCGCCGTGGATCCCCGCAATCGGGAGCGGTGGTGCGGTCATGGCGCACTGCTCTGCGCTGTGCGCGCGTCCAAGATTTCATACTGAGACAGAAGCTCGCGGCACTGCTCGACACTGCTTCGCATGAGCAGGTCAATCACGGATAGATGCGCCGGACCATCGGAGCAGCGCGACGGCAGGGCGCGAGTCTGCAGGAACGACAATTGGATTCCAGCCTCCGCGAAGTTCGCTGCGTCGTAGAGGGCGGCGCCGCCAATTGGATTTATGTAACCGGTCGCACTAAGAAGCCTGCACAGCGCGAGAATTCTGCGTTCCCCGCGAAGCTCCTTGTCTCCATGCATCAGTTCGGAGGCCGCAATGAAGCGGCAGTCGATGCCCAGCCAACTGGCGATCTCGCGCAAGTGGTGGGCATTGAACCGGGCCACGTTGGCATCCTGAAAGTCCAGCAGCGCCTCGATAGCCTTCAAGGTAGACAGACGCTCGCTCTTGCGATACGCCTCGCCTAGCTTTCGCTTGATCGGCGCCACGCCCTGCTCAAGCAAATAATGACGTTGGCCGATGGCCAGCCCGCGGGCGGCGTGAGCAACCGGCATGGAAAGCCATGCCCGTTTCCCCGCGAGTTGAATCTGATTGCGGTTCACCCATCCGCGATCGATGTACTGGACGTCGTCGAAGAACACGAAGGCATCCACCACATGCATTAGCTGGAAGTAGCCGATGTAGGGAAAGAAGTACGGCTGCATGATCGCGACGATCACGACCGCTCAATCCACCAATACTCGGACTGCAGCACACACTGCGTGGATGTCGCTCTCCGCCAGCGCGGCACCTGCCGGCAACACCACGTTGCGCTCGGCAACTGCGCATGTATTTGGGAGCAACAAACTCGCATGCGGAAACAGGTCGCGGTAAGGCTGCATCCCATGACAGCCGGGCCAGAAATACTTGCGTGCCAAAATGTTCTCGGCGTGCAGCGCAGCGATGATGGCGTCTCGACTGACCGGGCAATCGGGAGCCACCTCCAAAACCACGTAATGGTGGCTGTTGCGCTCGACGGGATCATAGGCGAGCACACTGATACCAGGGACGCCGGCCAGTTCTCGTGCGTAGGTCGCATGGGTGCGCTCGCTGTTCGTGGCTAGAGCTTCGAAGCCCTCAAGGTTTGCGAGGCCCATGGCCGCACAAACCTCGATCATCTTGCCGTTGGTGCCCGGATGGATGACGTTGTCGTAGCCCTTGAAGCCGAAATTACGCATAAGCCGCATGGCTTCGGCCAGACCATCGTCGTTGGTCGTAACTGCACCGCCTTCCATGGTGTTAAATGACTTGGTCGCGTGGAAGCTGAACACTTCACAGGCACCGAATCGCCCGATGCTTTGCCCACGATGGCTGCTTCCAAATGCATGCGCTGCGTCGAACATGAGCTTTAGCCCATGCTCGTCGGCGATTGTCTGCAGGGCCTCCACTGGCGCTGCGCGACCCCACAGGTGGACGCCGATGATCCCGGTGGTGCGCGGGGTGATCATGCGTCGCACAGCCGCAGGATCCAGATTGTGCGTAACCGGATCGATGTCGGCAAAGACCGGAGTGATACCCTGCCAGTAGAGCGCATGCGCGGTGGCGACGAAGGTCCAGGACGGCACAATCACTTCACCGCTCAGACCCAAGGCACGAATGGCAATTTCCAATGCAATCGTGCCGTTGCACATGGCGATGCAGTGCTTGACCTGCAGTCGGGAAGCAATTGCGTTCTCGAACTCCTGGACGAGCGGACCATTGTTGGTCAGCCAACGGCGCTCGAACATCCGGGCGGTCAGCTCATTGAACCTGTCAATATTTCCGATGTTCGGCCGCCCGACATGCAGCGGCTCGTCAAAGGCAGGCGGTGCGCCGTTGATCGCAAGGTCGGCAGCTGATCTAATGGTTTTCATCGAATCAATCAATCCAGCATGGCTGGCTCAGTTGCCTTTTCGGTAGGTCAGCGTGGTGATCTGCTCCGACACCAGGCCGATCAGGAAGACGATAACCGACGCGCTGATCAGCAGGGTCGTCATGTTGGTCAAGCGCCCTTCGGTCAGGAACGTGTAGGCGTAGTAACCGAGCCCGAGAAGAAAGAACCCGATAGCGGTCGGCGCAAACAGCTTTACCGGCGAGTACAAAGTGGCAATCTTGAATATGATCAGCAGAAAGCGGACTCCATCCTTCAACGGCCGGATGTGACTGGCCGTTCCTACGCGCTTGTGCACAGGAATCTGCACATAGGCCACAGGGTACGCACTTCGAAAGAAGGCCATGGTGCAGGTGGTGGGATATGAAAATCCGTTGGGCAGCAGGTGCTGGAACTCGCGGAATCTGTCGGCCCGCACCGCCCGGAAGCCCGAGGTCAGGTCCAGGATCCTGTGGCCGGTCATCCAGCTCGCCAGGCGGTTGTAGAAGCGGTTTGCCAAACCTCGCAGCCAGGTCGCCTGCCCTCGGGCGTCGCGCGCCCCCACCGCCATGTCGTAACCCTGTTCAAGCAGCCGCACCAGATCGTGAATCTTCGCGGGGTCGTGCTGGCCGTCCGCGTCCATCAGGACCAGGACGTCCCCGTTTGCAGCGCCAACGCCTCGTTTGATCGCTGCGCCGTTGCCCATGGAGTACGGCGTGCTCACCACCGTGGCGCCGTGGCTCCGCGCCACCGCCGCGGTGTCGTCGCCCGATCCGTCATCGACGACGATGATCTCCGCGCCGGGCACATGCTGCACCAGCGCGGGCAGGACCCGGGCAAGACCCTCGGACTCGTTCTTGGCTGGCAGGATGACGGACAGACGCATGGCGCGGCGCGGTGGCTGGACGATACCCCTTGAGCGTAACCCAGTCGGACGCGTGCTGAGTGCGCTCCGGCTCACGCGACGGGCGCCGCTCCCACCGCACGTCGGGGGGACGCGCCTGGACGGTCCTGGATGAAGCGGGATCGTCCTGGGAGAGGCGTGAAGGAGGGGCAGCCGCCCGGCTGCGCGTGGTGTGCAGGCTCAGTGGCTTGCGGTACAGTCTTGCGTGTTGAGGTTACGGGCTAGCCCCGGGGGCAGTGCATGAACGCGGCAGTGGGTCCCAATCTTCTCGGCGTGACGGGCATCGTGCGCCGCCTGGCTCTGGATGGTGTCTTGACTGAGCCCGACGCGCGCCGGGCGATGGAGGAGTCGTCGAAGGAGAAGAAGTCGGCTGCCCTTTGGCTGCGGGAGAACCGCCTGGTCAGCGCCGCGCAGATCGCAGCCGCCAACGCGCAGGAGTTCGGCATCCCGCTGTTCGACGGCAATGCGCTCGACCTGCGCCAGTCGGCCATCAAGCTCGTCAACGAGGAACTGGTCCAGAAGCACAAGGCCATGCCGCTGTACAAGCGCGGCAGCCGCCTGTACGTGGGCATCGCCGATCCCACCAACACCCGTGCGCTGGACGAGATCAAGTTCCAGGCCAACATGACGGTGGAGCCGATCCTGATGGACGGCGACCTGATCGAGCGCATCATCGACCAGGCCCTCGCCAAGTCGGACCAGTTCGAGGAGGAGTTGGAAGGCGCCGAAGGTCTGGAGAACCTCGACGCCGAGGGCGGCGAGGACGACGGTACCGGCGAAACCGGCGTCAGCGCCAAGGGCGACGAAACGCCGGTGGTCCGCTTCGTCAACAAGGTGCTGATCGATGCGGTCAAGCGCGGCGCCTCGGACATCCACTTCGAACCCTACGAACTTGACTACCGCGTGCGTACCCGGCTCGATGGCGTGCTGCGCAGCATGGCCAAGGCCCCGGTCAAGCTGAAAGACCGCATCGCGGCCCGCCTCAAGGTCATGAGCCAGCTCGACGTTTCGGAACGGCGCGTCCCGCAGGATGGCCGCATCAAGCTGAACATCTCCAAGACTAAGCAGATGGACTTCCGCGTGTCCACCTGCCCGACGCTGTTCGGCGAGAAGGTCGTGCTGCGCTTGCTGGACGGTTCGGCCGCGAAGATGGGCATCGACATGCTCGGCTACGAGCCGGAGCAGAAGCAGCTCTACCTCGAGGCCCTGGCCAAGCCCTACGGGATGATTCTGGTCACAGGACCGACCGGCTCGGGCAAGACCGTCTCGCTCTACACCGGCCTCAACATCCTGAACACGGAAGAGCGCAACATCAGCACGGCCGAAGACCCGGTGGAGATCCGCGTGCCGGGCATCAACCAGGTCCAGGTGAACCCCAAGAAGGGGATGACCTTCGCGGCGGCGCTGCGAAGCTTCCTGCGCCAGGATCCGGACGTGATCATGGTTGGCGAGATCCGCGACCTGGAGACCGCCGAGATTGCGGTGAAGGCCGCCCAGACCGGGCACATGGTGCTTTCGACGTTGCACACCAACGATGCGCCGCAGACGATCTCGCGTCTCATGAACATGGGCATCGCGCCCTACAACATCACTTCCTCTGTGACACTGGTTATCGCCCAGCGCCTGGCGCGGCGCTTGCACAGCTGCAAGCGCGAGGTCAAACTGCCTGAGCACGCCTTGGCTGCCGAGGGCTTCACGCCCGAGGACATCAAGAGCGGTTTCAAGACCTACGAAGCCGTGGGCTGCGAGGACTGCAACGGGGGCTACAAGGGACGCGTCGGTATCTATCAGGTGATGCCAATGGCCGAAGAGATCCAGCGCATCATCCTGGAGGGCGGCAATGTGATGCAGATCGCCCAGGCCGCCCAGAGTGCCGGCGTCAACGATCTGCGCCGCTCGGCGCTGCTCAAGGCGAAGCAAGGCGTCACCAGCCTTGCCGAAATCAACCGCGTGACCAAGGACTAAGCCATGGCCGCCACTGCCACTGCCTCCAAGAACGTGCCTGTCGCCCGCGGCACCGGGCTGGAGCCTTTCCTCTGGGAAGGTACCGACAAGCGCGGGCAGAAGATGAAGGGCGAGACGCTCGCCAAGAACGCCAACCTGCTCAAGGCCGAGCTGCGCAAGCAGGGCATCACGCCGCTTGCGGTCAAGGCCAAGCCGAAACCGCTGTTCGGACAGGCGGGCAAGGCCATTTCGGGTCGCGACATCGCCATGTTCGCTCGCATGATGGCCACCATGATGAAGGCCGGCGTGCCGCTGGTTCAGTCGATGGACATCATAGCGGCCGGGCAGAAGAACCCGCGCATGCGCACCCTCATCGAGTCGGTTCGCGACGACGTCTCGGGCGGTTCTGCCCTGAACGAGGCGCTGGCCCGCCACCCGGTCCATTTCGATGAACTGTTCCGCAACCTGGTCCGGGCCGGCGAGTCGGCGGGCGTGCTGGAGACGGTGCTCGACACGATCGCCAGCTACAAGGAGAACATCGAAAGCCTGAAGGGCAAGATCAAGAAGGCGATGTTCTACCCGGCTGCCGTTCTCGCTGTGGCCTTGCTGGTCAGTTCGATCCTGCTGCTCTTCGTGGTGCCGCAGTTCGAGGCGGTGTTCAAGGGCTTTGGCGCCGATCTCCCGGCCTTTACGCAGATGATCGTCGCCGCCTCGCGCTTCATGCAGTCATGGTGGTGGGCGCTGCTGTTCGGCCTGATCGGCATGATCGTCGGCTTCGTGGAAGCGAAGAAGCGATCGGTCGCTTTTGCGCATTTCCTCGACCGCATGATCCTGAAGATCCCGGTCATCGGCCAGATCATGCACAACTCGGCGATCGCCCGGTTCGCCCGCACGTTGGCAGTGACTTTCCGCGCCGGCGTGCCACTGGTCGAGGCGTTGGACACGGTTGGCGGCGCGACCGGCAACATCGTCTACTCCCAGGCCGTGAAACGCATCAAGGACGACGTCTCAGTCGGCTACCAGCTCAATACAGCCATGCGCCAGGTCGGGTTGTTCCCGGTCATCGTGGTGCAGATGACGGCGATCGGCGAAGAAGCCGGCGCGCTCGATTCCATGCTCATCAAGGTGGCGGAGTTCTACGAGCAGGAGGTCAACAATGCTGTGGACGCCCTATCCAGCCTGCTCGAGCCGTTCATCATGGTGATCCTCGGAACGCTGGTCGGCGGCATGGTCGTTGGCATGTACCTGCCCATCTTCAAGCTGGCCGCGACCGTCTGACGTGCTGGAGTTCCTGGCTGCCTCAGAGGCGCTGGCTACGGCCAGCGCTTTTGTTTTCGGGCTGCTGGTCGGCAGCTTCCTCAACGTTGTCATCCTGCGCCTGCCGCGGCGCATGGAGTGGCAGTGGAAACGCGACTGCCGCGAGATGCTGGAGCTGGAATCCGACCCGCAGGCCGAGCCCGAGCCGCCCGGCATCGTCGTGCGCGGTTCGCACTGCCCGAAGTGTGGGCACAACCTGACCTGGTACGAAAACGTCCCGCTGCTCAGCTTCCTGGCCCTGCGCGGGCGCTGCCGCGGCTGCGGCACGGCGATCTCCTGGCAGTACCCGGTCGTTGAACTCCTGACCGGCCTGCTGTTTGCGGCCGCGATCTGGCAGTTCGGTCCGACCTGGCAGGGCTTGGCAGCTCTGGCCTTCACAGGGGTGCTGGTTGCCGCCTCCGGCATCGACCTGCGCACCACCCTGCTGCCGGATGACCTCACCTACCCGCTCCTCTGGCTCGGCCTCCTGCTGTCGCTGGGGACCGTGTTTGTCGATCCGGTGCAGGCCATCCTCGGCGCCGCCATGGGCTATCTGGTGCTCTGGAGCATCTACTGGGGCTTCAAGCTGCTCACCGGCAAGGAGGGCATGGGCTATGGCGATTTCAAGCTGCTCGCCGCCCTCGGCGCCTGGTGCGGTGCGGCCGGCATCGTGCCCATCCTGCTGCTCTCGGCCCTTTCAGGCGCCGTGATCGGCAGCTCCTGGCTGCTTCTCCGCGGCAAGGATCGCGCCACGCCCATTCCGTTCGGCCCGTACCTGGCGGTGGCCGGCTGGGTCCAGCTGATGTGGGGCGAGCGCTTGCTTGCGGCCTACTGGGGCGCCATGGGTCTCGGCTGAAGCCCCGCGCGAGAGGCAAGACCCTGGGGACACGCCGGTCGCGACTGGAGCCGCGCCTGCATCGAAACGTACGCACCAGCTTGAACCCGGGCGGCGCCTGGAGTACGGCCCACGTAGGAGCGGCTTCAGCCGCGACCCTTCGCCCGCATGGACCGGCACGGTCCAAGCCCCCTTGACCCCCCCGCCCCGCCCGCGCATCCTCGCCGGCCTCGCTTTCCGCACGCCTGCGCCCGCGCATGAACACCCGCTACAACGCCGCCGACATCGAAGTCCTCTCCGGCCTTGACCCGGTCAAGCGCCGGCCGGGCATGTACACCGACACCACCCGCCCGAACCATCTGGCGCAGGAGGTGATCGACAACGCGGTGGACGAGGCCCTGGCCGGGCACGCGAAGCGGGTCGACGTGACCCTCTATGCCGACGGCAGCTGCGAGGTGGCCGATGACGGCCGTGGCATGCCGGTCGACATCCACCCGGAGGAAAAGATCCCGGGCGTGGAGCTGATCCTCACCCGCCTGCACGCGGGCGGCAAGTTCAGCGGCAAGAACTACACCTTCTCCGGCGGCCTGCACGGCGTGGGCGTGAGCGTGGTGAACGCGTTGTCCAAGCGCGTCGATGTCTACATCAAGCGCGAGGGCAGCGAGTTCCGCATGAGCTTCGCCGACGGCTTTCCGGCCTCGGCGCTGGAGACCGTGGGCACGGTCGGCAAGCGCAACACCGGCACCCGCCTGCGCTTCTGGGCCGATCCAAAGTACTTCGACAGTCCGAAGTACGCGCTGCGCCCGCTCAAGCACCTGCTGCGCGCCAAGGCCGTGCTCTGCCCGGGCCTGACCGTCACCTTCTGGGACGAGGCCACCGGCGATCGCGCCGAGTGGCACTACGCCGACGGCCTGGCCGACTACCTGCGTGGCGAGCTGGCGGAACGCGAACTGCTGCCACCGGCGCTGTTCCTCGGCAAGCTGGCCAAGGACACCGAGCAGGTCGACTGGGCCCTGGCCTGGGTGCCCGAGGGCGAACTGGTGCAGGAGAGCTACGTCAACCTGATCCCCACCGCGCAGGGCGGCACCCACGTCAACGGCCTGCGCTCGGGCCTGACCGATGCGCTGCGCGAGTTCTGCGACTTCCGCAACCTGCTGCCACGCGGGGTGAAGCTGGCGCCCGAGGACGTCTGGGACCGCATCGCCTACGTGCTCAGCATGAAGATGACCGACCCGCAGTTCTCCGGCCAGACCAAGGAGCGCCTGTCCTCGCGCCAGGCCGCGGCCTTCATCGAGAACGCGGTGCACGATGCGTTTTCGCTGTGGCTGAACCAGCATGTGGAAATGGGCGAGCGCATCGCCCAGCTCGCGATCGAACGCGCCAGCGCGCGCCTGAAGACCGAGAAGCAGGTCGTCCGCAAGAAGATCACGCAGGGCCCGGCCCTGCCCGGCAAGCTGGCCGACTGCATCAGCCAGGACCTCTCGCGCACCGAGTTGTTCCTGGTCGAGGGCGACTCGGCCGGCGGCAGCGCCAAGCAGGCGCGCGACAAGGACTTCCAGGCCATCCTGCCGCTGCGCGGCAAGATCCTGAACACCTGGGAGGTCGAATCCGGCTCGGTGCTGGCCTCGCAGGAAGTGCACGACCTGGCCGTGGCCATCGGCTGCGATCCGGGCAAGGACGACATCTCCGGCCTGCGCTACGGCAAGGTCGTGATCCTGGCCGACGCCGACTCCGACGGCCTGCACATCGCCACCCTGCTCTCGGCCCTGTTCCTGCGCCACTTCCCGGCCCTGGTGCGGGCGGGGCATATCTTCGTGGCGATGCCGCCGCTGTTCCGCATCGACGTGGGCAAGCAGGTGTTCTACGCCCTGGACGAAGAGGAGAAGCGCCTGATGCTGGAACGCATCGAGCGCGAGAAGATCAAGGGCCAGGTGCAGGTCACGCGCTTCAAGGGCCTGGGCGAGATGAACCCCTCGCAGCTGCGCGAATCGGCCGTCCATCCCGACACCCGCCGCCTGGTGCAGCTCACCATCGACGACGACCACCAGACCCGCTCGCTGATGGACATGCTGCTGGCCAAGAAGCGCGCCTCGGACCGCAAGACCTGGCTGGAGACCAAGGGCGACCTGGCGACGCTGGAGGTTTGAGGCCGGGCGCGGATTGCTCGCTGGAGCGATGCGGTTCGCTGCGCCCGGCGGAATCCTGCGGCGCGTCACCCGTCGCCCGGATAAGCGCAGCGCATCCGGGACGGACGACGGGCCGAGGCAGCTCGCAGGGACTGCGGCCACGCGAAGGGCGTGGCGATCACCCAGCGCGCCTCAATCCCGGATGCGCGTCCCTTCGGGCCGCCGGTCCGGGCTACGGAGCGGCGTTCAGGCGGGGTGCGTGCACGCCGGCGCCACCTCACGTCGCAGCAGATGCAGGACCAGCGCCGCGGCGGTGAACACGGCCCCGCCGAGGAAGGCCCAGGCGCCGCCGCCCTGCTCCCACAGCAGCGCCGCCAGGCCCGAACCCAGCACCCCGCCGATGCCGGAGGAGAAGCCGTACAGCAGGCCTTGCCCCGCGGCCTGGCGGCGACCCGGGAAGTAGTCCGCCATCAGCCGCATGCAGCAGGCGTGGAACATGGCGAAGCCGAGCGCGTGGCTGGCCTGGGCCAGGCACATCAGGGCGAAGGAGTCGGCCAACAGGGCGGTCACCACCCAGCGCAGGATGGTCACGCCGAGGCACAGGCTGAGCAGGCGCGCCGCGCCGAAGCGCTCGATCAGGCCCGGCGCGAACCAGAACAGCGCGATCTCGATCACCACGCCGACCGCCCACAGCATGCCGACCGCGGCGCCGTCGTGGCCCACGGCCTGCAGGTGCAGGGTGAAGAACACGTAGAACGCGCCGAAGCCGACCTGCATCAGCAGCGCGACGGCGAGGAAGCGGCGCACGCCGGGACGGCGCCACAGGTGCCCGGCCTCGCCCGCCACCGGCGGCGCATCGGGCAGCGGACGAATGCGCCGATGCGGCCAGACCGAGGCCAGGAAGCCGAGCATCAGCGGCAGCGTGAGCCAGGGAAAGGCGCGGTCGCCGAAGCGGTCGAGCAGGCTGCCGTAGCTGGCGGCGGTGAGCAGGAAGCCGACCGAGCCCCAGAGCCGCAGTCGGCCGTAGTCCTGCGTGCGCGGGCCGAGCGCGTTCAAGGTCGTGGCTTCGAACAGGGGCATCACGGCGTTGAACACGAAGCCGAACAGCGCCATCACTGAAAGCAGCGGCAGCACGCCGTCGACCGGCAGGAACAGGGCGAAGGCCAGGGTCGAGAGCAGTGAACCGATCAGCAGCCAGCGTCCGGGCTCGCCGCTGCGCCGCACCAGCGCGGCCCAGGTCGGCGGCCCGATGATGCGGCTGCCGTACCAGAGGCCAAGCATCGCACCCACGACATAGCCGCCGTGGCCGAGGCCGTCCACCCAGCGCCCGACATAGGGCGTGTAGGCGCCCAGCACGGCGTAGTACCAGAAGTAAACCAGCGCGAAGCGCCGGCGGGCGGATCGGTCCACGGTTGGGCTCCGGATCTTGGGGCGGACAGGCGGATCGGTAATGTGCCGGCGCGGCGAGCGGCGCGCCTCGCGACAGGCGGAGCGATGCAGCGCGATGCGGCGACGCTACCCGCCATTATCGGGCAGGTGGGCACGATCGCTGTCGGTTTCCGGTGCGGCTGGCGCACCTGGACGATCCACGTTCGATCAGCCGCCGCTGCGCAGCTGCGCCTTCGCTTCGCGCGGTTGCAAGCCCACCACGATCGCCCGCCGTTGGGTGCCGGCGCGCGCAGCGAACCGCATCACCGGTGCACTCCCGGCCCCGCCGGCGCTGGCTGCCGGCAACCTGAACTCGGCGCGCGCGGAGCGCCGTTTCGCGCTATAACCTCGCGCATGAGCGAGGTAACCGAGCTGATCGAGCGCGCCGCGGCGGGCGAGCCCGAGGCGCTGCAGCGGCTGTTCTCCACCGTCTATCCGGAACTCAAGCAGCTGGCGCGCAGCCAGCTGCGTGGCGAGCACCCCTCGCTGACGCCGACCGCGCTGGTGAACGAGCTCTACCTCAAGTTCTTCGGCTCGGGCCGGCTCTCGGTCGAGAGCCAGCGCCATTTCTTCGCCTGCGCGGCGCGCGCGATGCGGCATCTGGTGATCGACCACCTGCGTTCGGCGCATGCGCGGGCGCGGCGCGACAGCGCCGATGCGCCCGCGGTGGAGCTGCTGCCGCAGGCGGGAGAGGCACTGTCCTCCGACCTGCTCGCGGTCGACGCCGCGCTGGATGCGCTGGACGAGATCAACCCGCGCCAGCGCGAGGTGGTCGAGCTGCGCTTCTTCGCCGGTCTGTCCATTCCGGAAGTGGCCGCGATGCTGGGCTGCTCCGAGCGCACCATCGCGCGCGACTGGGACCGCGCGCGCGCCTTCCTGCACGCCCAGCTCGACGCGCCCGGGCCATGAGGCCGGACGAACGCGCGCGCTGGCGCGAGGCGGACGCCGCCCTCGATCGCCTGCTCGATTTGCCCGAGGCCGAGCGCGAGGCGGCGTTGGCGGCGATGACCGAGGATCTGCGCGAGCCGGTGCGGCGCCTGCTGCGCGCGCATGCGCAACACGGGCCGCTGGACACGCCGCTGCCGGAGCCCGAAGCGGGCGTGCCGGGCCGGATCGGCGACTGGCGCCTGGGCGCCGAGCTTGGCCGCGGCGGCATGGCCGTGGTGCATGCGGCCGAACGCGAGATTCCGGGCGGCGTGCAGCAGGGCGCGCTCAAGCTGCTCACGGTCGGCGCGCTCGCGGCCGACGGACGGCGCCGTTTTCTGCGCGAGCAGGCGGTACTGGCGCGCCTGTCGCATCCACGCATCGCCGCCCTGCTCGATGCCGGCGTGCTGCCGGACGGAACGCCCTGGCTGGTCATGCAGCGCATCGACGGCCAGCGCATCGACACCTGGGTGCGCGAGCGGCGCCTGCTGCCGCGCCGCATCGTGCAGCTCGGCCTGCAGCTGTGCGAGGCGGTGGCCTACGCCCAGCGCCGCCTCGTCGTGCACCGCGACCTCAAGCCCGGCAACATCCTGGTCGATGCCGACGGCGGCCTGCACCTGCTCGACTTCGGCGTCGCGCGC
>JANJTY010000476.1 GCA_024710865.1 Lysobacteraceae bacterium
CCGCGCGAAGACAAGGCGGCGCGCATGGCGCAGTTCATGCGCAACTACCGCTTCTTCGACGCCCCGCATGCGGCCTTCTACTTCCTGCCGCCAGGCGCCGGCACGCGCGAGGCGGCCGATCTGGGCATGTGCGCGCAAACCTTCATGCTCGCGCTGACGAGCATGGGCTACGCGAGCTGCCCGCAGACCGCGCTGAGCTTCCACCCCGATCTGGTTCGCGCCGAGTTCGACATCGAGCCCGGTTGGCAGCTTGTGTTTGGCATGTCCTTCGGCCGGCCCGACCCGTCGGCGGCGGTCAACGCGTTGCGCCTGCCGCGCGATGTCGCGGCCTGCACGCGCATCCGGGAGACCTGAGGTGGAGGATTTCGATTACATCGTCGTCGGCGCGGGCAGCGCCGGTTGCGCCGTCGCCGCGCGCCTGTCCGAGGATGCAGCCTGCCGCGTGCTGCTGCTGGAAGCGGGCCGCCGCGACGACAGCCTCCTGATCGACATGCCGGCCGGCTGGGGCAAGACGCAGGAAGCCGACAGCGCCTTCAACTGGGCCTTCGAGACCGCCGTCGAGCCGGGTCTCGGCGGCCGGAAGATCCCGCTGCCGCGCGGCAAGGTGCTCGGCGGCAGTTCCGCGATCAACGGCCTGCTGTACCTCCGCGGCCAGCGCGAGGACTACGACGACTGGGCCGCCGACGGCGCGCGCGGCTGGGCCTGGCAGGACGTGGCCCCGCATTTCCTGCGGCTGGAGCGCAATCTCGCCATCGCCGACGCCCATCATGGCAGCGACGGGCCGATCGCGGTGTCCGATCTCGTCGATCCGACGCCGCTCGCCGCGATCCTGATGAGGGCCGCCGAGCAGGCCGGGATTCCGCGCACGCGCGACTTCAACGGCGCGAGCCAGGAGGGCGTGGGGCCGTACCAGGCGACCCTGTCCGGCGCGCGTCGCTGCTCGGCCGCGCACGGCTACCTGCGCCCCGCCCGTGCTCGCGCCAACCTGGAAGTCCGAACCGGCGCGGCAGTGAGCCGGGTGCTCATCGAAGGACAGCGCGCCGTCGGCGTCCGCTATCGGGTCGGGGGCGAAGTGCGCGAGGCCCGTGCGCGGGCAGAGGTAATCCTGTGCGCCGGCGCCGTCGTCACGCCGCAGCTCCTGATGTTTTCCGGCATCGGACCGGCCGCCGAGTTGGCCCGCCACGGCATCGACGTGCAGGTCGATTCGCCCGGTGTCGGCCGCAATCTGCAGGACCACCTCGTGGTGCCGCTGATGTGGCGACTGCAGAACGGTCAGCCGTCGATGAACGGCCGCCTCGGCGGCGCGCGGGTGCTGCTGGAGGTGCTGCAGTACCTGGTGCGCAAGCGCGGGGCGATGACCATGCCCGCCGCGGAGGTCGGCATCTTCCTGCGCAGCCGCCCGGAGGTTGTGCGCCCGGACCTGCAGTTCCATGTATTGCCGCTGTCGGGCGACCTCGACGGCGAGAAGAAGTCCCTGCACGCCTTCCCCGGCTACACGCTGGCGCCCAACGTCTGCCGCCCGACCTCGCGCGGGTCGATCGCGCTCGCGTCCACCGACCCGTCCGACAAGCCGCTCGTGCGCATGAACTACCTGAGCACCGAGCATGATCTGGAACTCACGCTCGCGGGCATGGACTGGGCACGCCGCATCGCCGCGACGCCCGTACTGGCGGCGATCACCGCGAGCGAGGTCTATCCGGGCGTCGGTGCGAGAAGCCGCGAAGAGCTCGCCGACTACGCGCGCCGCGCCGGAACCACCGGGCATCACCCGGTCGGCACCTGCCGCATGGGCGAGGATGCCGACGCGGTCGTCGACCCGCAGCTCGCCGTGCGCGGCGTGGCCGGCCTGCGCGTCGCCGACGCGTCGGTGATGCCGCGGCTGATCTCCGGCAACACCAATGCGGCGGCCATCATGATCGGCGAGCGGGCGGCCAGGTTCATCCGGGCCGGGTGAAGCTAGGCGGCCTTCGCCTGCCGGTCAGACGAGGGCGGTCAGCGCGAAGGGAACGCCGAACAGTCCTGTCCACCCCATCCATCCCCAGAAGGCGAGGCGTCCCGACTGGTGGTTCCATAATCCGAGTGCGCCGAAGGCGCCCATCGCGCCCGCGCCCGGAATCCAGATGCCGCTCAGGCCCGCCAGACCGAGCAGGCCCAGCACGCGCACTGCGGCACCGGGGCGCGAGCGTACGACGGGCGATTTGATGCCGGCCAGCCCGGCGAGACCGATCAGGCCGATCAGGCCGACCCAGGGGATGAGTGCTTCCACGGCGGTTCTCCTCGCATCGAATGTGACGCGCCGGGTGCCGGCGTCGTCGGTGTGTCGAAGTTTGCATCGGGCAGCAAGGCGCGCATCATGCATGCGGACTAGAGTGCAGCAGGCGTAAGGGGAAGGTCGATCCGGCCTAGTCGATTTGAACGATTACCGCCCGCCTGAGCCTATGGCATCGTTCCCCCATCGCCGGCAACGGCAATAGCAAGAATCGCGAACAGGGGCTGACATGGGACTGAAAGGACAGGCCGCGATCGTCGGGGCGGCGCAGTACAGGCCGGAGAAGTACGCGACCGCGCCGCGCATGTTCCACCTCGAACAGGTGGCGGATCTCGCAGCGCGCGCACTGCAGGACGCCGGGCTGAAGGCGTCGGATCTCGACGGGCTGGTCATCAACGGGCCGCAGTTCCACGAGGCATCGGTCTTCGTGCCGGCGAT
>JANJTY010000497.1 GCA_024710865.1 Lysobacteraceae bacterium
CAGCAGGAAGGCGATGCGCCAGCTCCCCACCACGACGTAGCTGGCGGCGATCGACCACATGAAGGGGGGCGGCTTGTGCGAGTAGTACTCGCTGCCGCGCCGTGGAAACAGCCAGTCGCCGGTCTCGATCATCTGCTGCGCAGCGAGCACGAAGCGCGGTTCGTCCGCGGGCTGGGGATCGCGCAGGCCGATGCCGGCACCCAGGACGAGCGCGGCGAAGAGCAGCAGGCGGAACAGGGCGTGGGGCGCGTAAGGCAGGCGCGACATACGGCGGCGGGAACGGGCGTTTGCCGCAAGCTTCGTCGCGCACGCGTCGGAAGCCTGTCGAAGCCGACTCCGACAGCGCTGCGACGGCGCGATCCGCACGCTACCATGCGGTCCGCCCTTTGCGTCGCCCGCATGAAGCTGCTCATCGTCGAGGACAATCCGAGCCTGGTGGCCAACCTGTTCGAGTACTTCGAAGAGCGCGGCCATACCCTCGACGTGGCGCCGGACGGGCTGACCGGCCTGCACCTGGCGACCACCCAGGATTACGACGCCCTCGTGCTCGACTGGATGCTGCCGCGCATGGATGGACCGACCCTGTTGCGCGCCCTGCGCGGCGAGGCCGGCAAGGACGTGCCGGTGATCATGCTGACCGCCCGCGCCGAGCTGCCGGACAAGATCGCCGGCTTCCGCGCGGGCGCCGACGACTACCTGACCAAGCCCTTCGCCCTGCCCGAGCTGGAAGTCCGACTCGAAGCCCTGATCGCCCGCGCGCGCGGCCAACGCCGCCAGCGCATGCTGACGGTGGCCGACCTGAGCTTCGACCTCGCCACGCTGGAGGTCACGCGCGGCGGTCGCAGCCTGCATCTGTATCCCGCCTGCCGCAAGCTGCTGGAGGTGTTGATGCGGGCCTCGCCGGCGGTCGTGCCGCGGGCGCGCCTGGAGGCCGTGCTGTGGGGCGACGATCCGCCCGATGCCGACCTGCTGCGCTCGCACCTGTACGAGCTGCGTCGCGCGGTCGACAACGGCTTCGAGCGCAAGTTGATCCACACCGTGCCGCGTGCCGGTTACCGCCTGGGCGAGGGAGTGGACGCGTCCGGCATCGCAGCAGCGGGCGATGACTGAGCCGCGCCGCAGTCTGCGTGCCCGCATCGCGCTCGGCCTGCTGGGCTACGCGTTGCTGATCGGGTCGGCCATCGGGCTGGTCGGCTACCTCGTGATCGAGGCCGCCGAGCGCATCGTCTGGCAATCCCTCCTGACCGAGGAGATGAACCTGTTCGAGCAGCGCAGCGGACGGCAGGGCGCCGATGGCATGACCACGGGCGGAACGATCCGCACCTACGCGCGACGACCCACGGCGCGGCCACAGGGCACGCTGCCCATGGCCCTGGAAACGCTGGAGCCAGGGCTGCATGAGGATCTGGTCTCCGAAGCGCGGGAGCTGGTGGTGCTGGTGCGCGACTCGGGGCCGGATCGGCTCTACGTGGCGCTGGATATCACCGAGTTCGAGCAGCGCGAGCGCTACCTGGCTGGTGTCGTCGGTCTGCTCGCGGCGCTGGCCAGCAGCGCCCTGGTCGTGGTGGCGTGGCTGGCCGCGGGACGGCTGCTGCGCCCGCTGTATCGCCTTGCGGAGGCGGTGGAAAGCCTGGGCGCCGGTCCCGAGGGCGCTCCACTGCAGCGCCCGACGGGCAGCAGCCGCGAGCTGCTGGTCATCGCGGACGCGATCGACGGCTACAGCGCCCGCCAGGCCGAGCGTCTGCGCCGCGAGCGCGCGTTCGCCGACAGTCTTGGGCACGAACTGCGCACGCCGATCGCCGTCATCGCCGGTGCGGCCGAGCTGGTGGCCGGCCGGCCCGATCTCCCGCCGCAGGCGCGGCCGGCGGTCCTGCGCATCCGCCAGACCGCGGAGGGCGCCGAGCAGCTGGTGACGGCGCTGCTCGTGCTCGCGCGCGACCCGGTCCGGCTAGCTGCATCCAGCGAGCGCGTGCGGTTGGACGAGCTGCTGCCGGAGATCGTTGAAGACCATCGCCACCTGTGCCGGGACAAGGCGCTCGAGGTCCGCCTGGGGCGCATCGAGCCCGGCCTGCTGGCTGCGCCGCTGCAAATATTGCAGGTCGCGATCGGCAACCTCCTGCGCAATGCGCTGGAAAACAGCGACCACGGCGAGGTCCTGATCGAGGTCGTCCCGGCTGGCGTGGTCAGGATCCGTGACCCGGGCCAGGGGATGAGCCCGGAGGAGATCGCGCGGCTCTTCGCGTCGCGGGCGCGGGGCGGCCAGACGCGCGCTTCGGCCGGCATCGGACTCGAACTGATACACCGGATCGCGGAACATCTGGGCTGGCGCATCCAGCTCAGCGCGCTCCCGGGCCGTGGAACGGAGGCGGTGCTGGACTTGCGCGCGAGCCTGGTCCGGCCGGTCTGAGTGCCAGTCCGCGCCCGCGCCGACGTTCCGACGCGGTTCCGACGCCGGCTCCGGCAGGCTGTCGAGTAGTCCCCGCAGGAGGCATTCCGTGTCCGTCGCACGGCAGCGCGTTTCCGCCAGCGAAGCCAGCATCGCCCTCGCGGCACCCGCCGCGGTGGCTGCAGCGCCGCTGCCCGCACTCAGCATCGTGATCCCCGTCTTCGACGAAGCTGACAACATCGCCGCGCTGCTGGAGGAGGTCTGTACCCAGCTGCGCGGCATCGAGCGCTTCGAGATCGTGGTGGTCGACGACGCGAGCCGGGACCAGACCCTGGAGCGTCTGCGTGCGCTGCGGCCCTGCATCCCTGAGTTGCGCGTGGTCCAGCATGCCCGCCAGTGCGGGCAGAGCACGGCGATCCGCAGTGGCGTCAAGGCCGCACGCGGCGCCTGGATCGTGACCCTGGATGGCGATGGACAGAACGATCCGGCCGACATTCCGAAGCTGCTGGCCGAACGCGCCGCGGCCGCTTCCGAAGTTCGACTGTTCGCCGGCTGGCGCGTGCGCCGCAACGATGGCCTGGGCAAGCGGCTGGCCTCGCGCGTCGCCAATGCCGTGCGCCGCCGCCTGCTGCGCGATGACACGCCGGACACCGGCTGCGGCATCAAGTTGTTCGAGCGTGCTGCCTTCCTCGACCTGCCGTACTTCGACCACATGCACCGCTACCTGCCGGCCTTGATGCAGCGCGCCGGCTGGCGCACCGTCAGCGTGCCGGTCTCGCACCGCGCGCGTACCGCGGGTCGCTCCAAGTACACCAACCTGGGCCGGCTCTGGGTCGCCTTCGCCGACCTGCGCGGCGTGGCCTGGCTGATCCGCCGCAGCCGCGTGGTCCGGGTCGCCGAACTCGATTCCGAATCGCCTCCCTCCGCATGAACGACACCACGCTCTGGATCCTGGTCGGCTTCGCCGGCCAGGCCCTGTTCTCGGCCCGCTTCATCATCCAGTGGCTGGCCTCCGAGCGCGCGCGCCGCAGCGTGGTGCCGAAGGCCTTCTGGTACTTCAGCCTGGCCGGCAGCACCGTGCTGCTGGCCTATGCCATCCACCGCGCCGATCCGGTGTTCATCGTCGGACAGGGGGCC
>JANJTY010000119.1 GCA_024710865.1 Lysobacteraceae bacterium
GACCTTCCGGCCTGGCTGGCGGGCACATGGCAGACCGAAACGGCCGGCGGCACGGTGCGCGAGCACTGGGAGGACCCAGCCGGCGGCTTCATGGTGGGCCTGAATATCAGCCGCAGCGGCGAACGCGCCCGCTTCGAGTTCCTGCGCATCGCCCCGGACGCCGAGGGCCGGCTCGCCTACCACGCCAGTCCCGAGGGTCGGCATCCGCCCACCGTGTTCGTGGTTGAGCGCAGCGATGCGCGTTCCATCGTGTTCGCCAATCCCACGCACGACTTCCCGCGCCGCATCGGCTACACGCTGCAGGACGATGGCGGGCTGCTGGCCTGGATCGAGGGCCCCGACGGCGAGGACGAACGGCGCATCGAGTGGCGCTTGCGTCGGACCGGCAGCCCGCCCTGAACGCGACCGGGCTCAGAGACGCAGTCGCGACTCGCCGCTGACCCGGCCCTCGGGATCGAAGCGCCGCTCGACCAGGCGCGCGCCCTCCGGCCCGGCCAGCAGGACCGTGCTGCAGCGCGTGCCGTACACCGGATGGGCGACGAAGGGCGGCGCCAGCAGGCGTTCGCGCTCCAGTCCGACGCCGGTATCGGGCAGTTCGGCATCCCGCACCGGTGCGCGGTCGGCCAAGGCCGCGAGCAGGGGTTCGATGTCGGGCTCCGCGGCCCGTGCCGCGGGCGCCTCCAGCCAGGCAGCGAGCGCGGCGCGCAGGCGGCGCGTCTTGGGCCAGTCGGCATCGAAGGCGCCGTTCGAGACCGCGTGCAGCCCCGCCGCGAGCTCGACCTGGCGGAAGACGGGATGGTTACCCGCCAGGTACAGGGATCCGCCGTCCCACAGCAGGAGATTGAAGCGTCCGAAGCGCGCGGCGTCGGCGCCGAGTTCGCGCGCGAAGGCCGCCGCCGACCGCGTCCCGGCCGCGAACGCCCGCACCAGCTCACCGCGCGAACGCTCGCCCACGGGCGGGGCAGCGCCCTCGCGCACGTTGGTGACCGCGGCAAAGCGGCCCTGGCTGGAATACAGCAGCCAGGCACCGCCCGCCTGCTCGTCGCGCCCGCCGTGCAGGTCGGGCGATTCAGGCCAAGGGCCGAGCGCGCGACTCGGGCGCGCATGCAGCTCGTCGCGGTTGGCCGCGACGATGAGGGGCCAGCGCGGGTGCCGCTGCCAGGCCAGCGCGATCAGGCACACCGCCGTCAGGGGTACAGGCGCTTGGGATCGAGTCCGCCGATCTCGAAGGTGAACACGGTCGGGCCCGCCTGCAGCGGCACTTCGACCCGGAACAGCCGACTGCTGCGCAGATCGCCCAGCAGGCTGGCGAAGTCGCGTTCGATGAAGAGGGCCGGGGCCGAGCCCGAATCGGCCGGCGTGCCCGGAGCCTCCATCCAGTCGCCCTCGCCGAAGCCGATGCGGATCGGGCAGGGTTCGGTGCAGGTCCAGGCGCCGGCGTCCGAGAGCAGGTAAACGCTTTCGCCCCAGTCCGGATGGCGACGGATCACCAGGCGGAGACGCGGCTCGTCTTCGGCCGCGGGCGAAGTGCCGGCCGCGCCGCGGCTGTAGAGGAAGCCGGTGAAGATGGTGCCCTCGCCTTCCTCGTAGGGCACGGCGTGGTAGGTCCAGAGCCCCTCCAGGTGCGCGCGCTCACGCTCGGACTCGGCCTTGGCGCGCAGTTCGGCGATCTCGGCCTCCACCTCGCGCGCGGCGGCGCTGCCGGGATAGCGCTTGACCAGGTCCTCGGCGAAGTTGAGCGCAAGATCGTCCCGACCCATGCCGCGCATCTGCCGGTACTCGGCCAGCTGCTGGGCGGCGAAGCGCTCGTAGCGCTCGCGGTTCTGGCGCTCTTTCTCGGCCTGGTTGGAGCAAGCCGTGAGCAGGAGCAGCGCCAGCAGGCTGGCCAGGACGCGGGACATGGGCATTTCCTCGATCCGAAAGGTTTGGTCGCCAGTGTATCGGCCCCTGCCGTGCGGCGCAGGCGGGCCGCGTGGGCCGGATCCCGATGCATCGAACACGGGGCGCGATCCACGCCCGGGACGGGACTGAAGTCCCTCCTGCACCGTCCATCACCGCGGGCTTCGCCCTGCAGGAGCGGCTTCAGCCGCGACCGGCGCGGCGGAATGCCGACGCGACAAGCTCCCCCTCGCCCTGCGGCGAGGGGGAGCGGACTCTCAGCCCCGCGCCGGACGACCCTGCCGGGTCAGCCAGCACAGCAGGGCCGGCAGCAGGATCACCGCGCCGATCATGTTCATCACGAACATGAAGCCAAGCAGGATGCCCATGTCGGCCTGGAACTTGAGCGCGGAGAAGATCCAGGTGCCGACGCCGGCCGCGAGCGTCAAGGCGGTGAACAGGACCGCGGTGCCGGTCAGCTTGAGCGCGTGCAGGTAGCTGTCGAACAGCGAATCGCCGCGGTCGAGGAACTCGCGCATGCGGCTGTAGATGTAGATCGCGTAGTCGACGCCGATGCCCACGCCCAGGGCCGCTACCGGCAGGGTGTTGACCTTCAGGCCGATGTTTAGGTGCGCCATGAGCGCATTGGCCAGGATCGAGACCAGGGCCAGCGGCAGCACGATGCAGAGCGTCGCCATCAGCGAGCGGTAGGTCAGAAGGCAAAGCACGATGACGGCCAGGTACACCCAGAGCATCATCGGCAGCTGCGCCTCACTCACCTTCTCGTTCGTGGCAGCCATCACGCCGGCGTTGCCGGTGGCAAGACGCAGGTTGATGCGGTCCGCGAAGCCTTCGGGATCGGCCTCGGAGGCGACCCTGAAATCCGCCAGGTAGGCATTGTTCTCGCTGCGGTAGGCCTTCACCGCATCGACCACGCGCGTGATCGTGGCGGCCTTGTGGTCCTCCAGGAAGATCTGCACCGGGATCGCCGAACAGCCCTGGTTGAGCAGGCCGGTGTCGGTCTCGATGCCCTGCAGGTTCTGGCGCATGATGTAGCGGTCGCGCGGGATGACGCGCCAGCGCACGTTGCCCTCGTTCCAGCCGGCGTTGATGATCTTGGCCACGCCGGGCAGGCTGATGACCTGCTGCACGCCCTCCACGTTGCGCATGTGCCAGGCGAAGCGGTCGATCTGCTCCATCGCCAGGTAGCTCTCGGTGCAGGCCTCGGACTGCATCTCGACGATGACGTTGATCATGTCGATGCCGAGCCCGAACTCGCTCGAAATCAGGCGCGCATCCTGGTTGTAGCGCGAATCCTGGCGCAGCTCGGGCACGCCTTCCTCCGAGTCGCCGATCTGCATCTGCTGGGCCTTGTCCCAGCCCAGCCAGCCAATGCCGGCCGCTGCGACGATGGCGATCGCCGCCGGTACCGGCCGCGCGAACACCGACAGCCAGCCCCACAGGAAGAAGGGCTTGGCCGCGCGCCGGATGCGACGCTCGCGGAACGCCTGCATGCGCTTGCCGAAGCTGGTGAAGGACAGCAGGATCGGCAGCAGCATCAGGTTGGTGACGATGATGATCGCGACGCCGATCGAGGCGGTGATCGCCAGCTCCTGGATGATGCGGATCTGGATGAAGAGGATGGTGACGAAGCCGATGCAGTCCGACAGCAGGGCGATGGAGCCCGGCACGATAAGTCGACGGAAGGTGCGTCGCGCCGCCTCGTGGCTGCCCACGCCCTGCGCCGCGGCGAGCGTCCGCGAATCGCCCTCGACGCCGCCGAACAGGCGTTCCGACAGCCAGGAGTTGATCATCTGCACGCCGTGGCTCACCCCGATGGCGAACACCAGGAACGGCGTGAGGATGTTCATCGGGTCGATGCCGAACCCCAGCAGCCGCAGGGTTCCGAGCATCCAGACCACCGCCACGATGGCGGCCAGCACGGTCCACGTCGCGAGCCGGAACGAACCGGAGTAGAGCACCAACAGGATGAAGGTCATCGCGATCGCGATACCGAAGAACGCCACCACCGATTTGGCGCCTTCGGAGATATCCCCGACGATCTTGGCGAAACCGATGATGTGGATCGAGATGTCTTCGGTCTCGTAGGTGCTGCGCAGCGCCTCGAGCTGGGCCGCGACCTGCTGGTAGTCCAGCTTCTGGCCTCCGGCACCGCCCTCGGGCACCAGTTCCGCCCAGACCATCGCACCGGTGAAATCCTTCGAGACCAGGCGGCCGATGATGCCCGCCTTGACGATGTTGTCGCGGATGGTGTCGAAATCGGCCGGCGTCGGAGTGAAGCCCGGCGCGTTCGGCGCGAAGGTCGCGGGGATCACGTTGCCGCCGGCAAAGCCGTCCTCGACGATCTCCACGAAACGCACGTTGGGGGTGAAGATCGAGCGCACGCGCGCGTTGTCCACCGCATCCAGCGCGATGGTGTCGCTGGTGATCTTCTCCATCGTCTGCATGAACGGCAGGGAGAAGATGTCGCCGTTCTTCGCCACGACCGCGATCAGGACGCGGTTGGCGCCGCCGAACTCGGCCTCGTAGTCGAGGAAGGTCTGCATGTATTCGTGGTCGAGCGGGATCTGCTTCTTGAAGCCCGCGTCCACCTTCAGCTGGCTGGCCAGCGCGATCATCGCGCCGGTGACCACGGCGAAGATCACCAGCAGCGGCTTGCGCAGGCCGAATACGAAGCGCTCGGCCGCGCCGATGAAGCCGCCGGTTGTCGTCTGAGTCATCCCCATTCCCCCGTTATTGCGCCACGAACCGGGCGATGCCGTTCTCGCCGACGATCACCACCTGCCCGGAACCGCCGACCGGCAGCACGTCGGACAGGACCCCGGCATCCTCGGCCTTGCGCCGCTGCAGCTGGCCGTCGTCGCCGCGCACCAGCACCAGGCCATCGTTGCCGACGATCACGGCGCCGTTCTCGCCAAGGCGGTCGCCCCCCTGCAGGGTGAGTTCCACCCCGGTTTCGACCGTGCGCCAGGTATCGCCCAGGTCGTCGCTCTCGAAGGCGTTGCCGCGCAGACCGAACACCAGCACGCGCCGACCGGCATAGCCGATGGCGCCGAACATGGAACCCTCGTAGGGCAGCTGGGTTCGCTCCCAGGTCGCACCGCCATCGACCGAACGGAACGCCGCGCCGCGCTCCGCTGGCACCAGCAGCGAACCGTCGCCGGTGCGCACGATGGCATTGAGGTGGGGATCGGTTTCGGCGTCGAGCTCGAGATCCTCCTCGGAGAACGTCCAGTCTTCGCTGGCCTCGTCCTCGGCGGGGACCTCATCGCTCGCGGCGCCGCCGCCCAGGTCGACGCGTTCCCAGGTGGCACCGGCATCGTCCGTGCGCAACAGCAGGCCATAGGCGCCGACCGCGAAGCCTCGGTTCTCGTCGAGGAACAGCACGTCGAGCAGGGGCGCTCCATTGCGCGGATCGTCGACGTTGTCGGGATCGAAGGGCTGCGCGCGCTGCCGCACCCAGGTCAGGCCGCCGTCGGCCGAATGGATGATGACCTGGTCGTGGCCCACCGCCCAGGCCCGATTGCCCGCTGCCGCGACGGCGGTCAACGTGGACCGGGTCGGGACATCGGCGACCTGCCTCCAATCCTGGCGTGACTCGGAGACGAACACGTGGCCGCGCTCGCCCACCGCGATCGCGCGCTGGTCGCCATCGGCGATGGCCAGCACGAGCCCGCGGTCGGCCAGCGGCATCGGCTCGGCGCTCGACACGCTGGAGTCGCCTGCCGGAGCGTTGTCCTGTTGCGACGCCTGCGCAGACAGCGGCAGCGCGGCCGCCAGGGCCAGCGCCAGCAGCATCCCTGAAGCGATTTTCATCCCCCCTCCTCGACGATCCCGTCGGGCGCGAACGCCCGCTGCAAACAAAAACGCCAGCCGGCCCGGAGAGGCGCGGCTGGCGTCGGTGAACCGCTACCCGCTGCCGATCCTAGCGCACGCCGCGCGTACGCAGGGCCTGCGGCGAGAAGTTTTCAGGCGTGGTCTGGAAGGCAAAGTCGTACATGGTCTCGTTGTTGTCCAGGCCCGAGGCGATGTAGCGACCCGACTGCAGGTCGTGGTGCGTCTCCAGCGTGCTCCAGAACGTCGGCACGTCGTAGTAGTTGACCGACGGCGCCTCCGAATAACGCCACATCTGGCCGCGACCGTCGTAGTGGTCGATGATCAGGATCTGCCAGCTGTCCTCGTCCACATAGAACGTGCGCCGGCTGTTGATGTGGCGCATGCCCTGCTTGAGCGTGGCATCCACCACCCACACGCGGTGCAGCTCGTAGCGCAGGTAGTCGGGATTGAGGTGGCCCGGCTTGATGAAGTCGTCGTAGTTGACGCCCTTGGCGTGGGCCTTGTAGGAGTTGTAGGGAACGTACATCTCCTTCTTGCCGACCAGCTTCCAGTTGTAGCGGTCGAGCGCGCCATTGAACATGTCGGTCATGTCATTGGTGCGCAGGCCGTCGGAGGCCGTGCCCGGGTTGTCGTAAGCCACATTGGGAGCGCGACGCACGCGGCGCTGGCCGGGGTTGTAGACCCAGGCGTCGCGCGGCTGCTTGATCTGGTTCAGCGTCTCGTGGACCAGAAGGATGCCGCCCGCCAGCCGCGCCGGCGCCTGCACCTTCTGGCGGAAGAGCAGGAT